>NZ_KE386983.1:106593-180335 GCF_000429905.1 Desulfatibacillum aliphaticivorans DSM 15576
GAGAAGAAGGCTGCGGAAGAAAAGGCCGCCGCCGAAAAGAAAGCCGCCGAGGAAAAGGCCGCCAAGGAAGCCGCTGAGAAGAAGGCTGCGGAAGAGAAGGCTGCTGCAGAAAAGAAAGCTGCCGAGGAAAAAGCCGCCAAGGAAGCTGCTGAAAAGAAGGCTGCGGAAGAAAAAGCCGCCGCCGAAAAGGCTGCTGCGGAGAAGAAGGCCGCCGAGGAAAAGGCCGCCAAGGAAGCCGCTGAAAAGAAGGCTGCCGAGGAAAAGGCCGCCGCCGAAAAGAAAGCTGCGGAAGAAAAAGCCGCCGCGGAAAAGAAAGCTGCCGAGGAAAAGGCTGCCGCCGAAAAGAAAGCTGCCGAGGAAAAAGCCGCCGCCGAAAAGAAAGCCGCTGAAGAAAAGGCCGCCGCTGAAAAGGCTGAGGCTGAAAGAAAGGCTGCGGAAGAAGCCGCTCAGGCCCAGTATCCTCCTTTTGAGGAAGCCGGAGCGGAAACAGTGGCTGCAGGCGCTCTGGGTAAACTTCAGAACAGCGCCTTGGCCGCCTACGGCTCTGTGGTTGAAGGGTTGGATACCGTCAAGCGGGTGGTCAAATCCCAGCCTGACCTGCCGAAATATCCCGAAGTCCGCATGAGCCTGGTTATTCTTGCTGTGCTCATGGCCTTTGTGGTGTTCGCCTCTTTCCTGAACGCCGGCCATTACCAATTTGAGCAAAAAGCCCGCGGCGTCATCCTCATGAAAGGCCGCTTCGCCCCTGCCGGCATGAAAGCTCTGGTCTTTATGCCCGGAATGGTGATGCCTGCTGACGCCAAGGAAGATTACAAAGCTGCGGAAGCGGCCGCCATTACCAGGGATTTTTTCCTGAACAGCTATGAAGCAAGCATGGCGGCTCCCGAGCCGGACGCCGCAGCCGCCAGGGCTGCCTTGGTCGCAGCGCTGCCTTTCTCCTTCACCACGGAAAATCGCAAAATGATTTGGGGCCTGATCAACGCCCTGGATTACAATGTTCTGATGGCCGAAGCCGAAGCCGCTATTAATGACGAGGTGGCCGGGCAATTGAAGATTGCTGAGGAAAAACTGCAAAAGGCCGCCGCCTTGGCCGCTACGGAAGAAGAAGCGGCGGACGCTGAGGCCCTGCTGGAGCGCGTCGAAGCCATGCAGGAGGCTATGGTCGCACCGGAAGCCTCGGTGGCGCCGGAAGCCATGGTGGCGCCGGAAGCATAAAAGGCGGGGTGTTCGTCAGCCCCTGCACATTATACAATTCAAAACCCGGGCTTAACGGCCCGGGTTTTTTTTATCCCATGGCCGTCCTGCTTGATGCTCCCCTATGGACGCTTTTCAAGGGTGGCCCTGGCAAGGCCGTTTTTTGCCAGGGCGCGGAGCGCAGTAGGCGCGACCGGGCAAGATGTTCGAAATTTGGGAAGGCCGGCGGGCGCAGAAAGACGGTTGAATCGGTGTCTTTTTTCGGGGCGAGGTCATAGATTATACTTGTTTGGTTTCAGGTGGTTATCTATGCATTCCCACGCACAGTATGGGGACGAGATTTTCGTTTTAAGTGTGGTTCTGGTTTGATTCAACGAATGGGCTTTTCCGCCTGAAGGGTTAGACGCTAGGTCGCGCTGCGACACTGGCGCGATAATGTCGCGGCAGATGGGGCGGCTCCCCTTAGTTGTTGCATCCTTGCCAGTTTATTCTCCGTATGGTATATAAAAAGTGTATGTTAAAGCTCTTAAAATACTGTAGGCCTTGCGGGCTTTGACTTGCGCTTTCCATTTGTTTCCCGCCAAAAATTATCTGACCGGAGGGGGTGCGATAATGATCCTTTGCAAAAAAGGGGTTCTGGCCCTTTTATTCTGCTTGTGTCTGACCGGTTTCGCCGGCGCGGACGCCGTCTATGACAATTTCGGAGAGGGCGACGCCTTTGTCCCGGACGCCGGGCTGGGAATCGGCTATGTTTACGGCCCGTTCGGGTTTACCATGGAGCTCGAAAGGTGCATTCCCATTACCGTGACGGCTACGGGCACCGATCATTACCTGGATTACGCGGCCCTGCCGGTGGTCCGGTACAAGACGATCCAGGACCTGGAGCTAAGCATCCGGGAGGACGCCGGCGGCGTTCCCGGGGATCTGGTGGAGTCCCAGTATTTTCTGGCGGCGGAGTCCGAGGCGGCCGTGTACACGGTTCCTTTCTCCGGGGTTTCCATTTTGGAGGAGGGCAAAACCTATTGGGCGCACCTTTCCTACGTGGACCCGGACAGCCGCTTCAACTGGCTGGAGACGGCCAATGTCATCACCGGAACAGTGGCCTCGCGGATTCAAAAGGATCATAACTGGAGCACGGATGTGCAGGAATATGCCGCGCTGCGCCTGACAACCACTCCGCTGGACCCGGTGGGGGACGCTCTCAAGGATTTGTCCGAGGGCGGCGACCTCCATGTGTTCGGCCGGGAGTATCAGGACAAGATGTCGGCCGAGGAGGGCGTTTTCACCGGAGACGTGAACGGCGACAACGTTCCCGACCTGATTCTAACCTCCTGCAACGGGGCGGGTCCGGACAACCTGCGTGAGGGCGCGGGCGAGGTCTATGTATATTTCGGTTCCACCGGCCTGGAGGGAATCCGGGACATCCTGGGCGAAGAAGGCCCTGAGCCGGACCTGACCATTTTCGGCGCTTCCGAGGACGACGCCCTTGGCACGGGCCGGGCCGTGGCTGTGGGGGATGTAAACGGAGACCATATTCAGGACTTGGTTTTGGGCGCCTGGCAGGCCGACGGACCTTTGGGAAACCGATGCAGCGGAGGCGAGGTCTACGTCATTTTCGGGTCCAACGCGCTCACCGGAACCCTGGAACTGAATGACGGCGGCGCGGACCTGATCGTCTACGGCGCGGACTGCGGCGACAACCTGGGACGGGACGGCGCCATCCGTCTCGGGGACTTGAACAACGACCAGATCGCCGACCTGATCCTGGCAGCCCCCGGCGCTGACGGCCCCACAGACGCCCGGGACGACTGCGGCGAGATTTATTTCATCCAGGGCGGCGCGGCGCTTTCAGGCACGCTGGACCTGGCCCAAGGCCAATGGGACGGAATTGTCTACGGCGCTTCCATGGACGATGAGTTGGGCGCGGACGGAAGCCTTGTTTTGGGGGATTGGAACGGAGACGGGACTTTGGACCTGGCGGCAGGCTCGCCTTATGCGGATGGTCCTTCCGACTCTCGAAACGGCTGCGGGGAGGCCTATGTCCTGGCTGGCGCGGATCAGGCTTTTCCCTCCTTGGATTTAAAATTCACGGCGCCGACCCTGCGGGTGTACGGCGGGAACTCGGGTGACGCTTTGACCCGGTATCAGGCCGTTGCTTCGGGCGATGTGAACGGGGACGGCGTGGACGACCTTGTCTTGGGCGCGCCCTATGCGGACGGATCGTACAATAACCGCTCCAATTGCGGCGAGGTGCACGTGATCTACGGCGCGGACGGCCTTTCCGGAGACCGCGACCTGGATCTGGACGAGTCGGACGTTGCGATCCTGGGCGCGGACAGCGGCGATTATCTGGGCAAGTATCAGGGCCTGTCCGTGGGCGGCCTCAACGGCGACGGCCTGGACGATATTGCCATGGCCTCGACCTACGCCAGCGGCCCTTATAATTCCCGCCGGTCCTGCGGCGAGGCGGCCGTTGTGTTCGGCTCAACTTCGCTTCCGGCCCTGGTGGATCTGGACGCGGATGAGCAGGATTTGCTGGTTTACGGCGCCACCTCCGGAGACCGGCTGTGCAATGACGGCGGCCTTTTTACGGAGGACCTGAACGGCGACGGGATCAGGGATCTTGTCCTGGCCTCCGCCCTGGCCGACGGCCCCGGAGAAAGCCGCAGCAACTGCGGTGAAGCCTACATCATCCATGGCGGGGCCGCTCTTTCCGGAACCCTGGACATCTTCACGGGCGGCCAGGACGTGCTCATCTACGGTCCGGGATACAACGATCGCATGACTGACGGCGGCGCCCTGACAGCGGGCGATTTCAACGCCAACGGAGTTCCCGACGTCGTATTGGGCGCCTTTCGCGCAGACGGCCTCTATGATTCCCGCACCTGCTCGGGCGAGGTCTTCGGGCTTTCCGACGGCAGGCCCCCCGCCTCAGCCGTAACAAGGCAGACTGATCACGCAGGCGACCCCCTACCCGAGGATTACGGAACGGCAAGAGTCTTTATTGACTATGAAACCGGCGACGGGGCCAGCCTGACCCAGGCGACCCTCATTCGCAGCAAAAATAACGTGGACCTGGGAGAGGAAACAAAGACGGCCAACGTGCAATGGCTTATTGAAACGGATCGCGAGAATTTCTCCTCAACCCTGATTTTCCACTATCTGGACGCGGAGGTTCAGGGCCTGGACGAAAGCAAGCTCCAGGTGTTCGCCGCTCCGGAGCAGGGCGGGGAGTACTCCCCCCTGGAATCGGTTTTGGATCAGGAGAAAAATTTGTTGACCGTGCAGGGCGTGACTGAGTTCGGAGCCTTCGCCATCGCCGAGGGCGAGCCCGCCCCCGACGATGAGGAATGCTTTATCAAGGCCTTGCGTTAAGCAAAAAGACGGCTTGCGTTTTGGCAGCCCAGGCTGCGGGTTTGTAAGGAGGCTATGGCCTGTGGTACAATTTTCAAATCGTTTGGCAAATCAGGATGATTGAAACTTGCCGTTGCTTCTGGCTGCGTGCTGATGAACAGCGGCGCCGCAGCCGGTATGCAGCCCAAAGGCCGTTAAAAGAAAAGGAGACATCCATGAAAATGAAAGGCGTTTGCGTCCTCTGTGCATTGGTGATTTTTTTGGGAATCGGGTTCAGCGCTGCAGCCGAGGAAGGCGATCCCATAAGCGTGGTGGTCGTCAATTCCTATAATTGGGGCTATCCATGGAGCGACGGGATCGTCCAGGGGATTGAGGACGTTATGATCGGGTACAATATCGCCCTGACCCATCTTCAAATGGACACCAAACGCAACACCAGCGAGGAGTTTAAGAAAGAGGCTGCCAAAAAGGTGCAGGCGTGGATCCAGGCGAATAAGCCGGAACTGATCATCGCCGTGGATGACAACGCCTCCAAATACCTTATCGCTCCCTATTATAAAAATTCGTACCCCCCGGTGGTTTTTTGCGGCGTTAACTGGGACGCTTCGGAATACGGATTTCCCTGCCGAAACGTCACGGGCATGGTGGAAATCACGCCTGTTTCCAAAATTCTCGCCCAGCTAAAGCCCCATGCCAAAGGGTCGACCATCGGCTTTCTGGGGCCGGACACCCTTACGTCTCGCAAGGAGGCGGAAAACATCGAAAAACATTTGAACCTGAAACTGGTTAAATATTTCTCCAAAGACGCTTCGGACTGGAAAAAAGGCTTCGCCCAACTGCAGGATAAAGCGGACATGCTGTTGCTGGACAGCGACGGCGGCTTGTACGCAGACCAGGCCGGGGCGTTGCAATCCTTTGCCCTGGCCAACACGAAAATACCTGCAGGAACCGCCTTTGACTTCATGGCCCCGTACGCCCTCATCGCCTATTGCAAGTCTCCCGAGGAGCAGGGAAGATGGGCCGCCCAAACCGCGGTGAAAATACTTAAGGGAGCCTCTCCAAGCAGCATTCCCATCGCCCAAAATCAAGAGGCGGATTTGATCATCAACATGCCCATTGCCAAGAAATTGGGCGTCACGTTCCCCTATGACCTGCTGAGTACTGCGGAGAAGGTTATCGAATAGGATAGGCGAGAGAGAAGCAGGGGGACGAAACCGATTGCCTGTAGTTGCGCCCCCCTGTGGGCGCCTGTTTTTTGGGGCGCCCCAGGCAAGGCGGTTTTTTTGCCTGGGCGCAAAGCGCAGTAGGTGCGACCGGGAAAGATGTTAGAGATCTGGGAAGGTCGGCGGGCGAGTTAGGGTGATTAAGTTTGAGTTTTTGGGTTTTTAAATCCGTACTTAATAGATGAATTTGATTTGTTTTCAAGTTCTTATGTATGCATTCCCACGCAAAGCATGGGAACGAGATAAATGAGTGCAGGGAGATGCTTTCAAAATTTCTTTCATGGCCCGCCTCCTGGACCATTTATAAGGAGTCACAAGGCCGTTTGTGAGCTTTAACATGCCCGCCTCTTGGCCTCGTCAATACGGTCGATGAGAGCAAGGATTTCAGGGTTTTGCCTTTTAAACAGGGACATCTTTCTGACAGGGCAAAAACTCAAATCGTTTCCCAACTCGGTTTCATGGCGGATCGATATGGTGACTTTGGGCGGACTGCCGAAGGATTGATAATTCACGTTTTTGATGTCGTTAAAGCTGACCATGACGGTTTTGCCCCGGTTCTTGAAGATAAGCGTCTCTCCCTCCTCGTACACTTCATCCAGGAGGTCGAACACTAACTTCTTCATGACAAAAAATCCAACCGCTCCCACGAAAGCAGACCAGATAATGAACATCAGGTTTTCCGCTCCTTTAAGATTAGAGCCTGGAATGAAACCGGAGAGCATAAAAAAAGCGAGAAAAGCAACCCATATTGCCGGAAACACCCTCTTATAAAAAAACGGGCTGGAAGATATTTTTGTCATGAGCCGCCTTTCTTGTGCTTGTCTTGAAAAGTCTTTTACTCCTTAAAGGACTCCGAATTCTCATCCGCCTCTTCCTGGTTTTCATCGCTCAGCCTTTGGTGGGCCGCCGCCAGGGTGGAGTCCAATCCCTTGGCCAATCCCAAGAGATTGCGCAGCCCCTCCCTGGACCAGCCAGAGATAAAGAGGATGCCTATGAAGATCTGAACCAGATTGAAAAAAGAGGGCCAGAGAGACATTTGCCGGGTTGATTCCATATAGAAGTCTTCGGTCATTTTCAGAAGTGCAAAGTAGGTTGATAGACTTGCAAAGAGATGGGAAAGTCCCTGAACCGCCAAGACAAAACCGGTTAGACTCCAGATCAATACCAATGGGGCCGAGGAATCTTTGCTTTTTTCGTTTGCTATTGTTGGAAAGAGCAATCTAACAAATAAATTGGTTTTTATTAATGCAAACAGGCTTATCAGAAATAATGCTGAGTTGCTTGCCATCATTAAAACATAGTGAGCATCCTTTGCTACGTCTGGATAAAGTCATCCCGCTAAATGAGGCAACTTTACGGTAAAATAATAGAGTGCAATTAATTTGATGCTCACTTCAGCCACTTCTTGCTGTTCCACGTCATGGCTCCTTTTCTATATTATTCGTCCATCATCTTGAAAAAGATCCGCCTCTTTCATGTTGCCGCCTTGCGAGGCCTCCGTACTATTTTTAAGGAGACTTTGCGATAACCCCACGTTAATATTGGTAAAGCATTTTAGTAATAAATCTGTACGCAATGCGCAGAAAATGCCAGTCAATCCAATGGCTGCGAATTTTGCCGCCGCCTCGATTTGGTCTGCAAAAACTTGCGTCTCATTAATCGGGCCAAGGAATTGATTATTGAAAAAAATACCGAACAGCGCTTCCACGAATCCAATGGCAATTAAAAAGCAGCTCATCGCCGCAAAAATTTCTTTAAACAGCTGGGGTGAAACTTGGCCTATTTGTATAGGGGCGGCTAAGGGATCAAGGCGCAATACAATACGGGCGCATGCTCTCGGAAAGATTATGAGAATAAAAGGAAACAGCATAGAGATCGTGAACGCGGCAACAACTTCGCTGCCAAAATCATAGAGATTAGGCCCTAATACCCAGGGTCCAACAAAAATGATTAACTCTAACATTCTTGGGATTAAGAGAAATAGGCCGATGGCTCTCAATATAACCCATGCCGCCTGGTAAGCATTCACTGATTCATTATCGGAGATAGAGCAGCGTTCGCTTGTCCTTTTGGACTCCAGGGCGTTTTGGATGGAAGGGCTTGCGACAACCTTATTAGCCCAAACGGCCTTGGCCGCACCCCTGAATTCTTCCTTTTTCTCCTTAAACCGGTTGCGATGCTTGTCGATTCTTTCGGCGGCGTCCAGGGCCTCCCGGGCGTCGGGATCGATCCCCCGGGAGATGAGTTCCTCCCTGGCGGCCTCCAAAGCCTCGGGCAGGAACAAGGCTTTGTCCAGCACAGCGATGACGATGAGGTCGTCGTCGGCTTTGCCTTTGTAGATGCTTTTGTAGTCGGTTTTCATAACTTGGCCTTATCCATCAGGGAAAGGACGTATTTAGGCTGCTAATATTGCACAACTGTTGCATTTGAAACTGTAGAATCCGACAATAGATGCCTTTGCCCAAAAAGGCAAGGAAAGATGCACCTAAAAAAAAGGAAAGAGGGGAGGGCGATGGGATCGCTTGAACCATGGGGTTTATGAGGCAATGCAGCCGCAGGGCTTGCCCTGCCTTTGTTGGGGCGATTCATCATCGGAGATGAGTGATTGCCGGTCGGGCCGCCCATGCGGGGCCAGCAAAATGCAATCAAACGGATTCATGAAGCGTTGCTGGCGCACAGCTTGCTGTGCATTCTTTTGGGTGGCCCAGGCAAGGTCGTTTTTTGCCTGGGCGCGAAGCGCAGTAGGTGCGACCTGAAAAGACTATGGAAATCAGGGATGTCCGGCGGGCGGTAACTTATCTTGAAATCATGGTTTTGGGAATTTAGAATCCAGATGCTATAAGTGGATTTGATTTGTTTTCAAATGCTTATGTATGCATTCCCACGCGCAGCATGGGAACGAGAACATTCAACCTTTGCGGTTTGTAAGGCAATGTAGCTTCAGGGCTTGCCCTGCGTTTATTCGTGCGCCTCTTGTCTGATTCCCCGGCTTTAATTCATGGTCCGCGGGGACTAATTCGGAGCAGCTATGTTCTTGCCGCCTTTTCCTGGGCGTCCAGGATGATTTCCACGGCCATTTGGGCGACCTCTCCGGCCAGGGTGGAGCAGCGCTCCAGCATGCCTGCCTCCATTCCGGCCTTCATGTCCTCGGGGTCGTAGAGGTTAAAGAACCGGCCGAAAAACGAGGTTTGAAGGTCGTGGCAACGGCAGGTTCCGTATTTTTCCGTGAATCGGGCATGGAGCTTTTTGGCGAGGATGTTTGCGGGAACCAGCTTGGTGATGTCGTCGAAGTTTTCCTTGTCCCGGCCGAAAAAATATCCGATGGCCAAAACCCCGCCGGAAAGGGCGCCGCAATGGCCGTCGCCGGTGAGTCCCACGCCGTCGGCCAGGCCTGTGGCGGCCTTGAATATCGCCGTATCCTCCACGCCCAGGGCGTCAAAGATTCCGGCCAGGGAGCACTGGGAGCACCCGCCGCTTTTCTTTTCGTAGCTTTTAGCCAGGGAAAAGGCTTTATCCGCAACTTCCTGCTTGTTCATGGTCATGGATTGGCTCCTGCTCTTGTTTCGGGAAGATTATTTGCAATGATTATTTTATCCGATTGATCTGGAATTCAATAGTAGCACGTATTTATACATTCGGCAAACTATTAAAGGGCGTCCATAGCCGTTCCCGCGACCGCATCATAAAAAAAATCCCCCCGGCAAAAGATTGGCCCGCCTTACTTGCCCCGGTAAACCGGCGGACGCCTTTCTATCCTGGACATCACCCCTTCCATGAAATCTTCCGTGCTCCATAACTTGTTCAACCCTTCGTTTTCAAGGTCCAGGGCCTGGGCGACCTCATGGGCATGGGGCTTGTGAAGGATGCGCTTCATTTCCTGGATGGCCAGGCCTGCGCCGCCGGGAGGCGTCAGTTTTCTGGCCTGCTCCCTGGCGTAATCCAGGAGTTCGTCATGGGGCAGCACTGCATTGGCCAGACCCAGTTCAAGGCAGTCGGCGGCGGTCAATTTTTTGGAAAAATAAAGGATTTCCTTGGCTTTTTGAAAACCCAGCAGCCGAGGCAGAAAATAGGTGGACGCCAGTTCGGGAACCAGTCCCAGTTTTGAAAAAGGCATCTGCACCCAGGCGTGTTCGGACATGTAGACCAGATCGCAGCCGGCCAGGGTCATGGTAAAGGCGCCGCCCATGGCCAGGCCGTTGACGGCCGCAATAATGGGCTTGCAGCAGTTGAACATTTTCATCGTAAAGCGTTTTTGGGCGATGTCCGTCAGGTCGATTTGCTGCAGAATTTCATCGGGCAGCCCTTCCAGGACGTCGGTGGAAAAGTACCCGCCGCTGCTATACGCCTCTTTAGCCGGATCATTGGAGTCCGGGTTCCTGGCGCCGGTGATGATCATCACGCCGGCCTCGGGGGCCTTTTCAAAATGCTCCATGGCCCAGTAAAGCTCCAGAAAGGAATAGGCGCTCAAGGCGTTTTTTCTTTTGGGGGTGTTTAAGGTCAGGGTGACGACGCCGTCATCGCCTTTGTCATAAAGGATGTCCTTGAAATCTTCCGTTTGCATAGCACAGCTCCGATTCCGACTTAAAAAAGTCCGCCTATGGGTGGTTTGCTCCTTAAATGCTGGAAGCGCGTCCTTCGGCGTCCGGCAAAGCCGGAAAACTGATATTCAGGCCTCAGCCATGGTTTCAGGGCGCAACATTCGGGCGCAACACTCTACGGTATTTGGGGGGATGCCCATTATCTTGATCGTTTTTTTCGCAAAAGACAAGCCCAATATGAAAACAGGCAATTCTTTCGCGGAAAAAAGGGACCAAATAAAAAAAGGCCGGTCCGAATGGGACCAGCCTTTTATAATCTTGTGGTGGGCGATACTGGGATTGAACCAGTGACTTCTACCGTGTGAAGGTAGCACTCTCCCGCTGAGTTAATCGCCCTGCGTCTGGTGCTCTGTATAATGGCATATGGTCAGGTCCGTCAAGTCTTTTTTCAGGTTTTGCTGCATTTGATGCAGGAAAACCGAGCCTCTTTACAAAGGGTCTCGCTTGCGGGCCTAATCCTCTTCATCCTCCGGGAGATCGTCCCCGTCCCAGGAGTCTTCCTCCCCGGAATAATCCTCCTCGGAATCGTCAAAATCCTCGGCGAAATCCCGGTCGTCGTAATCGTCTTCCGAAAAATCGTCCATGGGATCTTCGTCGTCCGGTTCGGAGGAAAAATCATCCTCTTCGTCCGGGCTGAGTTCGGGCTCATCCCAGGTTTCCTCTAACTGATCCCAATCCTCCTCCTGGTCGTCCTCGCCATCATGATTCGAGTCCCCGGAAAAATCCATGCCTTCGGGATACCGGTCTTCGTCCAGGGCGTAATCCCGGGAGGCTTGGTCTTGGTCTTGCTCCTGATCCTCCTGATCCGGCTCTGCAAATTCCACGAGCTCTCCGGCGCCCAGGTTGGGCGGCTCCAGCGGGGTGAGGTTGCGGCGATTCTGGAATTCCGCGAATCCCGCAGCATCGGGCAGGGCCGGGGAGAGATCGTCGGGATCATAGTCGTCTTCGTCTTTTTGTTTTTTGGACAGGCCCAGTTCCTCCAACTCCTTAAGCGTGGGCAGTTCGGTCAAATCCTTCAGATCGAAGACTTCCAGGAATTTTTTGGTGGTGGAGTAGATCATGGGCCTGCCGGGCTTGTCCGTATCCCGGCCGAGCACGCGGATCAACTGCTTTTCCATAAGCATTTTTAAAACGCCGCCCGAATCCACGCCGCGGATGTATTCGATGTCGCTCCGCAAAACCGGCTGGCGATAGGCGATGATGGCCAGGGTTTCCAGGGCCGGCTTGGACAGGCGCACAGGCTGGCTCTGATGCAGGCGCTTGATCCATTGAGCGTACTCCGGGCGTGTGCGCAACTGGTATCCTCCGGCCACGTGGTGAAGGGCGAAGCCTCCGCCCCGGAGTTCGTATTCCCGGCCCAGAGTTTCCAGGGCGGTCCGTATCATCTTGGAGTCCGCCTCGGGAATGGACTGGCGCAGCCGCTCCATGGAAAGGGGCGTGGACGAGATGAACAAAAGGGATTCTATGATGTATTTTAAGTTATCCATATAGTTTAGGCGTAAAATATACGAATTATCCCGGAATGTAAATGCTGCGCTATCTTGATAATGCTTAATTTGGTCATTTCCAGCAAGGCCAGGAAGGTGACGATCATGTCCATCTTGGTGTAATCTTCGCCAAAGAGCTCCGTAAAGGTGACGGTTTGCTTCTCCTCCAAGATATCGGCGATCTGGTTGATCCGTTCCTTGACGGACACGGTTTCGGCGGTGACGGTGACAAGCTCCTCCTGCCTGACGTTCTCCAGGATTTTGGCGAAGGCGTCAATGAGCTCGAACAGCCCCACCATGATGACCTCGTCCTCCCGGTCGTCGAACTCCATGGGCTCCGGGCTGCGGGCGAAAACCGAATCCCCCAGAAGGTGCCGCGTCCCAATGGACTCGGCCGCTTCCTTGAGCTGAAGATATTCGGCCAGGGGCCTCACGATCTCCATACGGGGGTCTTCGTCGTCGTCTTCATCGTCAAAATGCCGGGGCAGGAGCATGCGGGACTTGATCTGCATCAAGGTGGCGGCCATGAGCAAAAAGTCTCCGGCCAAATCCACGTTCATGGCTTGCATCTGCTCCACGTACTCCAGGTATTGGTCTGCAATGACCGCTATGGGGATGTCGTAGATGTCCACCTCGTTCTTGCGAATCAGGTGGACCAGAAGGTCCATGGGGCCTTCAAAGACATCCAGATGAATGTGATAGCGATCCTCTTGCATGAGCCCTCAGGCCTGTTGAATTGCCAAATGAAATTGAAGCGTCAAGCGAAGCCCCCCTGGTTCTTGCTGGGTTTCGCAGGCTCAACCCAACCTACGTCGCGATTGCCAAGTCGTAGGTTGGGTTAAGAAGTCCGGCTTCGTTGATTCTCACAACCAACAATGCTTTTGGACTGCGAACCCAACATCAATCCGCTTAGGGGGAGGCAATCTCTCTTAAGCGGCCCCTGTATGCATTCCCACGCAAAGCATGGGAACGAGTTTAAACCAAAGGCGACGGCCGGATGGGCCGTGTAGCGGCAGGCCCCCGTGCCTGCCTTGTAGGGGCAGGCTTTCCCTGCCCGTTTTGCGCGGGTGACGCGCAATAACAACGCGAGGAAGCCTCGCAACTACAGCGCAGGGCAACCTTGCAACTACCGGGCGCAGCAAGCAGCGCCCCTACATCCAGGTTGCAACCATCCCCGCCGCCATGTAGGGGCTGGGTTTCCCAGCCCAAACAGCGCGGGTGACGCGCTGTTGCTCTGCATTGACCTCCGGGGACGGATATTAGTCTTATCTCTCGCGGCGGACGATGCTCCCTCCCCCTTGACGGGGGAGGGCCGGGGAGGGGGTGATAATGCCTCTCCCTCCTATCCGGTTGTTTCCGCCTTGATATTTACTCCCCCCCATCCTGTCCTTCCCCCGCCAGGGGGGAAGGGGCCAAGATTGAAGGGCTTCCATTCGACAGTGTTTGCGGCATTTGGATACACGCCGCTTCGTTGCGTTGGGCTAAATCTTCACCGCGGCCCGCACTTCCTCCATGGTGGCCTTGGCCACTTCACGGGCTTTGTCGCTGCCGGTTTTGATGATGTCCTCGACCTCGTCCCTGTTTTTTTCAAAATGGACGCGCTTTTCGTAAATGGGCTCCAACTGGGCTGTCAGGTTGGCGGCCATGAGCTTTTTGCACTGCACGCATCCGATTTCCGCGGCCCGGCATTCCTTGTTCACCTGTTCCACCATTTCCGGCGGGCTGTAAATCTTGTGAAAGGAATACACGTTACAGATGTCCGGGTCTCCCGGGTCTTTTTTCCGCATCCTCTGGGGGTCGGTGATCATTACCGAAACCTTTTGCGAAACCACGTCCGGGGGATCCGCCAGGTTGATGGCGTTCTGGTAGCTTTTGCTCATTTTCCGGTTATCGCTGCCCAGAAGTTTGGGGGTTTCCGTCAGGATCGCCTTGGGCTCCACAAAGACATCGCCGTACATATAGTTAAAGCGGCGAACGATTTCGCGGGTCAGTTCCACATGGGGCACCTGGTCGATGCCCACGGGCACGCCGTGCGCTTTATACATAATGATGTCCGCAGCCTGGAGCACGGGGTATCCCAAAAATCCGAAGGTGGAGAGATCCTTGTTCTCCATCTGGACAATTTGGTCTTTATACGTGGGGTTTCTTTCCAGCCAGGGCACGGGCGTAATCATGGACAATATCAGGAACAGCTCCGCATGCTCCTTCACCTCGGACTGGACGAAAAAGGTGCTCTTGGCCGGGTCCAGGCCTACGGAAAGCCAGTCTATCATCATTTCGGTCCTAAAGGCGGCGGTGTTGCTGGTGTCTTCGTAATTGGTGGTAAGGGCGTGCCAGTCGGCTATAAAATAAAAGCAGTCGTACTTGTCCTGCATGTCTTTCCAGTTGGCCAGGGCGCCGTGAAGGTGGCCCAGGTGCAGGGGGCCGGTGGGCCGCATACCGCTAAGAATTCTCTGTTTGTTCATGTTGCTTATCCTATGTTGTTACAAGGTTATAAAATCATCCGCCGTAAAGGATCCTGGCCAGGTCTCCCAGGGCGATTTTGCAGATGGGCTGGATAAAGAAATCCATGACCTTCCACAATACGCCCGTGGCCAGAAGGATGAAAAGAATTATTATACCATAAGGTTGCAGTTGTTGATACCGCAGGCTTAAATCCCGGGGCAGGGCCAGGCGCAAAACATGGCTGCCGTCCAAGGGGGGCATGGGAATCATGTTGAACACCGCCAGCACGCTGTTGATGATCACGCTGTACAAAAAAAACAGGGGGATGAATCCCGCCTTGTCCACCCATTGGTTGGCCCAGAGAATTTGGAAGAGAAATCCCAAAACCATTGCCAGACCCAGGTTTACAGCCACGCCGGCCAAGGAGACCAGGATGGCGTCCTGCCTGGTTTTTAGAAATCTTTCATCCACGGGCACAGGCTTGGCCCAGCCGAACAGGAACCCTGCGTTGGTAATCAAAAGGACGGCGGGAAGGATTACCGTCCCCACCAGGTCTATGTGCTTGAGCGGATTTAAGGTCAGCCTGCCGGCCAGTTTGGCGGTGGGGTCTCCCAGGCTGTAGGCCATGCCCGCATGGGCGGCTTCATGAGCGGCCATGGCCAGGGCCAGGGCCGCGACTTGCGCTGCGGCGTTAAGCATTTGCATCGTTAATTAACCTTACGGCCAAAGCCATTTCATCTTCAAAGGTAAAAACCTTCCCGTCCAGCCGAGCGTCCAGGACGGCGTCCAGGACCTTTTTGTATATGGGGCCGGGCTTGATTCCCATTTGCTTGAGGGTCTTGCCGGAAAGCAGGCACGCCACGCCTTTCAACTCCGTCAGAAACCTGGTTAATCTGCGTTTGGCTTTTTTGCTTTTGGCCCGGGCCAGCAGAAAAAGCAGCATTTCCGTGGGCAGGAGCGTCAACATGCGATAGAGTTCGCTGTTGACCATTTTATCCTCCCGCTCCAGCCTGTACAAGCATTGGCGCCCGTACTGGCGGTGCTCATAAAACAGGTCATGGAATTTGGGGGCGATTTCCAGCCTCAAAAGCGCGGCGTCCACCTGATCCTGGTCAAAACCGTGAAACAGGGCCAGGAATTGAACGGCCCATTTCATATAGGAATCGTCCATAAATTGCAAATCATGCCAAGTGAGCACTTCCTTGACCGACTCGAACAAGTCCTGTTTTTCAGGCCCGAAATCCAGGTCCGGGTGGATGAAAGGCAGCAGGTTGTATCCGGCCATGCGATCCACGGCGCCAATGGGGTTTTCGTCTTCCAGGATGAGCTTTAGTTCGGAGAAGAGGCGCCGGCCGGACAGGTGCCGGAAAAAATCCATTTTGACGGCGTTCTTGATCAGATTGGACGTCAGTTTTCCTATGCTGAACCCGTAGCGCTGCTCGAAACGGATGGCCCGGAACACCCGGGTGGGGTCTTCCACAAAGCTCAGGTTGTGCAGCACCCGAATGGCTTTGGCCTTGATGTCCCGCTGGGCGCCGAAATAATCGATGAGCGTTCCAAAGGATTTTTCATTGATCTGGATGGCCATGGTGTTGACGGTGAAATCCCTCCGGTACAGGTCCATTTTCAGAGAGCTTGTCTCCACCACGGGCAGGGACGCGGGCGAGGCGTAATACTCGAACCGGGCCGAGGCCACGTCGATCTTGAATCCGTCCTCCATGATAATCACGGCGGTTCCGAATTCGGAATGGGAGTGCACGCGATATCCGTGAACCTGGGCGAAGCGGCGGGCGAAGGCGATGCCGTCTCCTTCCACCACCACGTCGAAATCCTCGTTTTTGTGGCTCATGACCAGGTCCCGGACGAAGCCGCCCACTAAAAAGGCTTCCAGGCCCATGGCGTCGGCGATTTTTCCCAACTCCCGGACCAGTTCCAGGTATCCCGGGGAAAGCCGGTCCCGCATCATTTTGGAAGCGCTGCGGATATACGCCCTGGAGGAGTCGGAGCGGACGTCGCTTTCTTTTCCGTCATGCTGATGATTGCGGCTTATGAGCAGGTTCAACAGGTCCGTGCGGGTGATCACGCCCACAATATGGCCGTCGTCCATGACAGGGAGGATGCGCTGTTTGTTTTCTATGACCAGCTTTTGGATTGCCTGCAGGTCCGCGTCCTTGGGGACGGTCATGGGGTCCGAGGTCATGTATTCCAGCACCGGCACCTCGGACAGGTTATGGTGCATGGCCTTTTCCACCACCTGCCGGGAGATGAAGCCCCGCAACTGTTTATTGCCCTCTTCGTCCGGAGGATCGGTGATGAGCAGGGCGTTGATGTTGTATTGAGTAAGCAGGGCCGCCGCTTTTTTGATGCTTACGTCCACGGTGGTGGAGATGGCCGGCGTGCTCATGACGTCCCGGGCTTTTTGCCTGGGCTCCACATGCTTGTGCAGCAGGGCCAGCACTTCGGCCTCCAACTGAGCCAGGGTCCGGTCCTTGACCGTGGCTGCGGCCGCAAAGGAATGACCGCCTCCGCCCAGGGCCTTGATCACCTTGCCCACGTTGACTTCGGGCAGCCGGCTTCGGCCCACCACATGGATGCGGTCCCCCATCTGCCCTAAGGCGATGAGGGCGTCCATGTTTTCCATTTTCATGAGTTTGTGGACCAGCACGGCGAAGTCGGCGAAATAATTTTCCAGGGAAATGGTGCTGACCGCCACCTCGATGCCGTGCACCGGGTGGAACACGCTGGATCGGATCAGGTCGTTCAATACGGAAATCTGCTCCGGGCTGTATTCCCTGGCCAGCAGGCTGGACACAATGTTCAGGTTGGCGCCTTGCTCCA
Organism: Desulfatibacillum aliphaticivorans DSM 15576; assembly: GCF_000429905.1. NCBI lineage: Bacteria > Pseudomonadati > Thermodesulfobacteriota > Desulfobacteria > Desulfobacterales > Desulfatibacillaceae > Desulfatibacillum > Desulfatibacillum aliphaticivorans. The sequence goes on from NZ_KE386983.1 coordinate 123,733, forward strand.
TAAGATAGGCCGCGGCCAGAAAATCCTCCTTTGTGGTGGAGGAGAAGGTGAACGACCCCGTATCCTCATGGATGCCGAGGCAGAACAAGGTGGCCTCGTCCGCGGTGATGGGAATGTTTTTCTCCCGGAGAATTTCCGTCAGGATAGTGACCGTGGCGCCGGTGGAGCGGCAAATCTCGATGTCCCCCTGCACGTCGCCGTTGGACGAGGGATGATGGTCGTAGACGTGGATCTCCACTCCCGGCTTGCCCACGGCCTTGGCCAGACGGCCGATGCGGGATTTTTTTTTGGTGTCCACCAGAACCAGGGTGGACACGCTGTTGATGTCGATATTGGACATCTGCTCCAGGTTCATCATGTAAACGATGGACTGGATAAAGAAATGGCGCAGGTTGGACTCCTTGGTTCCGGGCAGGACAACCACGGAGTTGGGATACAGCTTTTGGGCCGCCAGCAGGGACGCAAAGGCGTCGTAATCCGCGTTATTATGAGTTGTGATGACCGTGAGATTTTCACGGTTTTTGACTGATTTACGTTTTCCCATGATCCTGATGCAAGGATATCCCAAGGCTTGGGCGAAAACAAGGCCCGCGTTAAGGGATTTTACAATAAAATCATGGCCGGGTCATTTTTTCGTAAGCGTTGGCTATGAGTTTGGCCGCTTTTTCGATTTCCGTTTGATTGGTGTGGATGCCCAGGGAAAGGCGCACCGTGCCCTTGGCCTGCTCCGCGGGCACGCCCATGGCCGCCAGCACATGACTGACTGCCACGGACCTGTCATGGCAGGCCGCTCCCGTAGACGCACGCACCTCGGGGACTGCCGCCAGCAAATCCGCTCCGGTTACTACGGGAAAGGAAACGCTCAGGCAGTTGGGCAGGCGTTGGTCCGGATGGCCGTTCAAAACAAGGCCTTCTATGCGCTCGGACAAAAGCTCGAACAAGAGGGCGGTCAAGCGGGAAAGGCGCTCGGTGACGCGGGTCATGTCGCCTGTGAAAAATTCGCAGGCGGTGCCCAGACCCACAGCCATGGGCACGTTTTCCGTGCCGGCCCGGCGTCCGCTTTCCTGGCCGCCGCCCAGGATCATGGGCTCCAGTTCCACGCCTTCCCGGATATACAAGAGGCCTATGCCTTTGGGGGCGTATACCTTGTGGCCGGCCACAGACAAAAAGTCCACGCCCATGGCGTTGACGTCCACTGGGATTTTGCCCAGAGTCTGGGCTGCGTCCGAGTGTAACAGGGCGCCGGCCTTTTTGGCGATTCTGGAAATTTCGGATATGGGTTGGATCACGCCGGTTTCGTTGTTGGCGTGCATGACCGAAATCAGGAATGTGTCGGGACGCACGGCCTTTTCGATCTCCTCCACGTCGACCACGCCTTGGGAGTCCACTCCCGCAAAGGTGACGTCATATCCCCGCTCCATATAATATAGGCAGGGGTTTAAGACCGAAGGATGTTCGATGGCCGTGGTGATGATATGTCCCTTGCCGGGCCTGGACCCGGCAAGGCTCTTAATCACCCAATTATTGGATTCACTGCCGCCGCTGGTAAAGACGATTTCCTGCGGTTTGGCGCCAAGCGCCTTGGCCGCTTTCTCCCTGGCGTTTTCCACGGAGCGTTTGGCGTCAAGGCCTTCCTGGTAACTGCTGGAAGGATTGCCGAAAGCGGAGCGGAAAAAAGGCTCCATCACCCTGGCTACCCGTTCGTCTACAGCCGTGGTGGCGTTATGATCCAAATATATCATAAAGGCTCCCTATTCCACCGAGTGTCCGTTGGCCAAGGCCGCATGGGCGGCCGCCAAACGTGCAATGGGCACCCGGTAAGGGGAACAACTTACATAGTCGAGTCCAATGGAATCGCAGAACCAGACGGACTTGGGATCGCCGCCGTGCTCGCCGCAGATTCCGATTTTCAGCTTGGGACGCGTGGTGCGGCCGCGTTCCGTGCCGATTTTCATGAGTTCGCCCACGCCGGTCTGATCAACGGATTGGAAAGGATCGTGGGCAAGAATTTTTCTTTCCAGATAATGAGGCAGGAAGGTGCCTGCGTCGTCCCTGGAGTAGCCGAAGGTCATCTGGGTCAGGTCGTTGGTTCCAAAGGAGAAGAACTCGGCCTGCTGGGCGATCTGGTCGGCGATGAGGCAGGCCCTGGGGATTTCGATCATGGTGCCTACCATATATTTAAAGGTAATGCCTTTTTCGTCCATGACTTTGGCGGCCTGCTGGTCGATGATGGCCTTTTGATTTTCAAATTCACCCACAGTCCCCACCAGGGGCACCATGACTTCGGGCTTGACCTTGATGTCTTCGGCCCAGCAGTCGGCGGCCGCTTCAAAGATAGCCCTTGCCTGCATGGCGGTGATTTCAGGAAAGATGGTTCCCAGACGGCAGCCCCGATGTCCCAACATGGGGTTGAACTCGGTCAGGGATTCGGCCTTGGCGGCGATCCTTCTTTCCGTGGTATTTAAGCGAGAGGCCATTTCCTTTTGGGCTTCGTCGTCGTGGGGCAGGAACTCGTGCAGGGGCGGATCAAGCAGGCGGATGGTCACGGGGCGGTTGCCCATGGCCTTGAAGATTCCTGTGAAATCCTGGCGCTGCATGGGCAGGAGCTTCCTGAGCGCCGCCTTGCGGCCTTCGATGTCTTCCGCCATGATCATTTCGCGCATGGCCCAAATACGGTCGCCGAAGAACATGTGCTCGGTGCGGGTCAGGCCAATTCCCTGGGCGCCGAAGGCCACGGCCGCGGCCGCGTCTTCGGGAGTGTCCGCGTTGGTGCGGATCTTCAGGGTCCGGACTTTGTCGGCCCAGGTCATGAGGGTGCGGTATTCCTTGTGGCTCAGGGGATCCACTTCCACCAGGTCCAGCTGGCCTTCATAGATCACGCCCTTGGTGCCGTTCATGGTAATCCAGTCGCCTTCCTTGAGAACCTTGTCCCCAAAGGTTACGGTCTTGGCTTTCATGTCGATTTCCATGGCCGAGCAGCCCACGATGCAGCACTTGCCCCAACCGCGGGCGACCAAAGCCGCGTGGCTGGTCATGCCGCCCTTGGAGGTCAGGATGGCCTGGGCGGGCTTCATGCCGTGCACGTCTTCGGGGGAGGTCTCTTCCCTAACCAGGATGACCCGTCTTCCCTGTTCGCCCAACTCCATGGCCTTGTCCGCCGTCAGGACGATCTTGCCGATGGCGCCGCCGGGGCCGGCCGGAAGGCCTTTGCCCAGCTTTTCAGCGAGTTTTTCCGCTTCCGGGTCCACCATGGGATGGAGCATTTCCTCCACCTGCTCGGGCTTGACCCTCTTGAGTGCGGTGTCTTTGTCGATAAGGCCGGATTTGGCCATGTCCACGGCCATTTTAATGGCCGCCGGGCCGTTGCGCTTGCCCACACGGGTTTGCAACATATATAAAACGTTGTCTTCGATGGTGAATTCCAGGTCCTGCATGTCGCGGTAATGGGTCTCCAGCTTCTCGCGGATGTCCATCAGGTCCTGGTACAGCTTGGGCATGGCTTCTTCCAGGGTGGGAAGATCCTTGTTGGCGTCGGTTTTTGCAAGTTTGTTGATAGCGTAAGGAGTGCGGATGCCCGCCACCACGTCTTCGCCCTGGGCGTTAATCAGCCATTCGCCGTAGAGATTGTTGTCGCCCGTGGCGGGGTTGCGGGTGAAAGCCACGCCGGTGGCGGATTTGTCGCCGGTATTCCCGAACACCATGGCCTGCACGTTGACCGCCGTTCCCCAATCGTCGGGGAGGTTTTCAATACGGCGGTAAGCCAGGGCGCGCTTCCCGTTCCAGGACAGGAAGACGGCCCCGATGGCGCCCCAAAGCTGCTTCATGGGATCGTCCGGGAATTCGGCGCCCAGAACTTCCTTTACCTTTACTTTATAGGCTGCGCAAAGCTTCCTCAGGTCGTCTTCGGAAAGCTCCGTGTCATTCACATATCCGTTTTTCTTTTTAACGGCTTCCAGCATGTGCTCAAGCTGGTTGCGAATGCTGTCGCCGTCTTCCGGCTCAATGCCTTCGGCCTTTTCCATAACCACGTCGGAGTACATGGCGATGAGCCTGCGATAGGCGTCATATACAAAACGGGGATTCTGGGTTTTGGCGATCATCCCCGGAATGGTTTCTTCGGTCAGGCCCACATTCAGGACGGTTTCCATCATGCCGGGCATGGAGGCGCGAGCGCCGGAGCGTACGCTTACGAGCAGGGGATCAACTGGGTCCCCAAATTTCTTTTTGGCCAGCTCTTCAAGCCGGCGGAGGTTCACTTCCACTTCCTTTTCCAAAGACTTGGGGTACTCGCGGTTGCGCTTGTTAAACTCGTTACATAATTCGGTGGTCAAGGTAAAACCAGGCGGCACAGGAAGGCCGAGATTAACCATTTCGGCGATGTTGGCTCCCTTGCCGCCTAAGAGGTTGTTCATGTCGGCGCGCCCTTGCGCCATGCCTCCCCCGAAAAAGTATACGTATTGCTGCTTCATCCCTTAGCTCCTTATTTTTATTTGGCTTTCGTAGCCAGAAATACAGGTTGATCTATGTGGCATATAAGTAGGCTTTTTTCAACCAAAATGGTCTGTGTCAAGCCCTCGACCCGAACATCCTTTTCACGCCCCCATTTCAATCATTGGAAAAGATTTGGACAACCATTTAATTTTTATTAGAAAAAAGTTTCACGACCGTAAATGCCGCCAATCCGGCAAGCCGTCCGGAAAACCTGTAAGCAGGTTCCGCAATTCTGATTTTTCCACGCCCGGGTTAAAAAATCAAAACCGGGGGCCGGTCTAAAGCCGAAACTCATCCCGAAGGATATGGGTAAAAAAATCCCCAAAAAATCCTGAAAAATTCTGAATTGGCCGATTAATTATCCTTTATGCGTATATTCGCCGCATGAGTCAAGCGCTGATCCATTTTTTTTGAAAAACCCCTTGACGCCGTCCTGAAAACAGAGTAATAGATTTATCAAACTTTGATTGTGCAGCCTATTTTTTTCGGCGGGCAATCAGGATCATTTGGACTAATCCTTTCCGGCGGTCTGTTTTCCAGGCTTCCGGAATATTTTCGGCCCAATAAGTTAGATTATTCTAACTTATTGGGCCAACTACAGAGCAGGACGGGACAAGTCAGAGGCGCTCCAACCGAGCCCCGGAGGTGTTGCTTTTATGAAAAAAGCGTTTGCAGATGCGGAAGCCTTTAATGGCTCAAATTCGTGCAGCGATCCTTTTGGGCAGGCGTGGCCGGACCAGCGCGGCACGGTCAATTGCGGATCCCGGTTAAGGCGCCGCAGGATATTCCCCAAAGGCAAGGCGGAGCCGGAAGCGGCATCCCGGCAGTCCGAATAATCCTACGCTGGTAGTTCGTTTTGTAAACTGCCCCTCGCAACACTACAGGCGGTCCATGCATAAGGTTGTGAGGCCCGCTTGGCGAAGCGAGTCTGTAAAGGAAACGAGGAAATGCGCCAAGGAGTGACTAACAATACTATAAAGGTGGAAATACGGGAGGACGTTCTGGTTCGCCTCCTGTCCCGGGGCGCCGTCTGCGCGGTGGACTTCCGCTGCCTGGATTGCCGTTCAAGGCAAAGCCTCCGCCGCTTATGCTTGGAAAGCTGCAAGGACGGAGACCCGCCCTAAAACGTTTTTCCTGGGCTCCCCAATCCGTGCGGGATTCAGCCCGCCCGGCATGGGGTCAAATCTACGTTTGACGTTTGAGAAGCAATACTCAAGATAAAGGGCCAAATCCAGGCTTGGCCCCATTTGCCCGATTTCCCCTGATTTTTACGGCTATTCAGGGGAATGTCAGAACCGCCGTATCCGGTCAATGCGGCGTATAGGCTGTGCCCGCCCCTGAGCCCCTTGCTCTCTTGCACAGCCTAAAGCCCTTGCCGGCCGCTTGAGCCCCCGAATCAGCGGCCGGCAGGGGCTTTTTTATGTTGACCATGCTCGCTCGTTGCCACGGCCTCCTCTTATCAAAAAAGATTCAAACCACGGAAAACACGGAAGGCGCTGAAAACAATATTTCCGTGCGCTTCGTGTCTTCAGCGGTTAAAATTATCTATAAATCAAGATGGTTAAGTCTCGAAAATTTAAATTTTGGTCAGATGCCATGCTGTTTTAGGAGTTCTTCAATCGCCCCAATCACCTCATCCGTTTTTTCCAGGTGGGGCATGTGGCCGCAGTCTTTGAGGATGAGCATTTGGGAGGGGCCGGCGGCCTTGCCGGCGATGAATTCCGGGAAGGCCCGGGACCCGTACTCGTCCTTGTCCCCGTGGATGGCCAGCACGGGACAGAAGACTTTTTTCATGCAATCTTCCAGGCTCCAGTTCGCAAAATCGGGCGAAAGCCACGTATCGGTCCAGGCCCTTAATACCCACAGTGCCTTTTTGCCGTGCCATTTTTTCAGGCGCTCCATTTGGCCGGGTTTTTCAAAGCCCTTTTGCACTTTGATGATGCCCTGCCTGGTGAGGTCCTCCACAAAAGCCTGGGAGGCCGCCGTCACCACGCCTTGGCAGTCCTTATCCCGGGCCGCGATGTTGCAGGCCATGCCTCCGCCCACGCTATGTCCGAACAGGACGTATTTTTTGATGGAAAGCCCGGATTTGACCCACGGGAAATAAACTTCCCCTTCCTCCTCGATGAATCTCAGGGACGGCGGTCCATGCCGGGCGTCCGACTTGCCGAAGCCCGGGCGATCGTAGGCGATGACCTGGCGATTCAGTTTTTCCGCCAGGATTTCCGGGAAGCCCCGCCATAAGTCCACGCTGCCCAGAGAGTCGTGAAGCAGGATGACAGGGACCTGGGAGTACGAACCCTCCGGCGTCCACGCCCTGGCGTATATGGTCCCGCCGGGAGCTGTAATTTGAAACTCTCTCGTATTGTTATTCATCATGACGCTTTCGGTCCGTTTTAGCTCATTTTTTTATGTACGATAATTCTATTAACAAATCTTATGGATTTGATCCATGTTTGAAGCCCCTTTGGTTGGCGCCGGTCCCCAAATCAGTTTTCCGGTTGATTTTTTATGTTGATTTTTTATTGACGTGTGGGATTTGGGGCTGATAAAATGTACAAATCCTAATCGGTTGAAACACCCTTACGCATTGCTATATAAACGCACCGAAATGGCTTGACACGGTGTGGCTTTTGATTTATCCTTGCCGGAGGATAGGGACCGCATTTCACTCATTTAGGATTAGGACCAAATCAAAAGGGTAAATTTAAGGCCTCATTACAAGTCATATAGTAATCCTTCACAATACGCCAACAGTAGGTAACTACCCCCTGTTTGTACGATTCTGATATCGGAGACTGCGCCAACATTCAGTTCAGGAATTTCTCCACGGCGCCCGCCCGTTTATCCAACAAACGGGGTCGGCAGACGGCCTTATAATTAATGTACCCGGGGGGGACGCTGTTATCGATTGACGCCTTTTCCGGATGCGGCGCTGTTCTGTATTTGACAATATAATCACCGCCCCCGATAACCCAGATCTTGCAATCTGAATATTTTGAGGAAAAAACATATGGATCAAGAATTCGCCCCAATGAACCTTGGAGCACTAAAAGACAAGAAAATCAATGAGCTCGCGGCTATTGGCAAGTCCTTCAATATCGAAGGCGCGGCCGGCATGCGCAAGCAGGAGCTTATTTTCGCCATCCTCCGGGCCCAGACCGAAAAGAACGGCATGATCCACGGAGAAGGCACCTTGGAAATCCTTCCCGACGGGTTCGGGTTCCTGAGAGCCCCGGACTATAACTATCTGCCCGGACCGGACGACATCTACGTGTCTCCCTCTCAGATCCGCCGCTTCAACCTGCGCACGGGCGACACCGTGGCCGGCCAGATCCGCCAGCCCAAGGAGTCGGAGCGCTACTTCGCCCTGTTGAAGGTGGAGTCCGTCAACTTTGAAGACCCCGAGGTCTCTCGCGACAAGATTCTCTTCGACAACCTGACGCCCTTGTATCCCAACGACCGCATGAACATGGAGCGGGAGGCGGACAATTACTCGGTCAGGATCATCAACCTGCTTACGCCCATCGGATTCGGCCAGCGCGGACTCATCGTGTCTCCGCCCAGAAGCGGCAAGACCATGCTTCTGCAGAATATCGCCAATTCCATCAACGCCAACCACAAGGACGTCTTCCTCATCGTGCTGCTCATCGACGAACGGCCCGAGGAAGTGACGGACATGCAGCGTTCGGTCAAGGCCGAGGTCATCTCCTCCACCTTTGACGAACCGGCCCAGCGCCACGTGCAGGTGGCCGAAATGGTCATTGAAAAGGCCAAACGCCTGGTTGAGCATAAAAAGGACGTGGTCATCCTGCTGGACAGCATCACCCGTCTGGCCAGGGCCTACAATACGGTAGTGCCCCCCAGCGGAAAGATTCTCTCCGGCGGCGTGGACTCCAACGCTTTGCATCGTCCCAAGCGCTTTTTCGGAGCGGCCAGAAACGTGGAGGAAGGCGGCAGCCTGACCATCATCGCCACGGCCCTGATTGACACCGGAAGCCGCATGGACGAAGTCATCTTCGAAGAATTCAAGGGCACGGGCAACTTGGAACTGCAACTGGATCGCCGTCTGGCGGACAAGCGGACCTTCCCGGCCATCGACATCAACCGTTCCGGCACGCGCAAGGAAGAGCTCCTGCTGCCTCCGGAAACCCTCAACCGCGTGTGGATACTCAGAAAACTGCTTTCTTCCCTCAATCCGATCGATTCCATGGAATTTTTACTTGAAAAAATGAAAGGAACGAGCGATAATGAGGATTTCTTGCAGTCGATGAACGGCTGACGGGTTGATCAAGGCATTTTAAGGAGCCAGGAAATATGAAAAAAGACATCCATCCCAAATACGAAACTACTGTTATCCGCTGCGCCTGCGGCGCCACCGTGGAAGCGGGTTCCACCGTCGATGACCTGACCGTGGAAATTTGTTCCCAGTGCCATCCTTTCTTCACCGGCAAGCAAAAGCTGGTGGATACGGCCGGACGCATCGAGCGCTTCCGCAGGAAGTACGCCAAGTTCAATCAGGCCCAGGAAGCCAAACAAGATCAGTAGGTCGCAGGCTTGAGCCTTGCTCGGCAAGGCTGCAAGGTGAATACGCCAAAATCCCGGGGAGCTTTTTCGCCCCCCGGGCATTTTTTTGGCCTTGACACGGGGACGCGCATCCCGTCCGTCGCCGCCGCTCTTAAGCAGTGAGGCGTGGGCTGCATGTTCCTTCGCGTCCCGCCCGGAGTTTATTTATTATCAATTATTCCGGGATGTTAACGACCTATTGAAACGTAAAGAGGCTAACCGAAGAGTCATGTTAGACAGGCTGGAAGGTGTTGAACAGCGTTTTCTGGAAGTCGAATCCCTGTTGAGCGACCCCAAAATTGTGGGCGATCAAAAGGTCTACCAGAAATATGTCCGGGAGCACGCCGATCTTTCCAAGGTGGTGGAGGCTTACAGGGAATACAAGCAGGTCCTGGAGGGGCTGGAGGAGAGCAAGGAACTGCTCAAGGATCCGGACCCGGACATCAAGGATCTGGCCAAAGAGGAGATCGACCGGCTCGACAAGGAACAGGTTCGCCTGGAAGACGAGCTGAAAATCCTCCTGCTTCCCAAGGACCCCAACGACGATAAAAACGTCATCCTGGAAATACGCGCCGGAACCGGCGGGGACGAAGCCGGACTCTTTGCGGCCGATCTTTTCCGCATGTACTCCCGGTACGCGGAAACCCGGGGCTGGAAAGTGGAAACCTTGTCCGAGCATCTTACGGGCGTGGGCGGCATCAAGGAAATCGCCGCCATGATCACGGGCCAGGGCGTGTACAGCGCCTTCAAGTTCGAAAGCGGGACCCATCGCGTGCAGCGCGTTCCCGTCACCGAAGCCCAGGGCCGCATCCATACCTCTGCATGCACCGTGGCCGTGCTGCCGGAAGCCGAGGAAGTGGACATTCAGATCGATCCTTCGGAAATCCGGGTGGACGTGTATCGCTCCCAGGGCGCCGGCGGCCAGCACGTCAACACCACCGACTCGGCGGTGCGTCTCACCCACTTGCCCACGGGCGTGGTGGTGACCTGCCAGGATGAAAAATCCCAGCATAAAAACAAGGCCAAGGCCATGAAGGTCTTACGGGCCCGCCTTTTGGACCACGCCGTGCAGGAGCAGAACGCCTCCATCAGCGCCGAGCGCAAAAGCCAGGTGGGTTCCGGGGATCGCAGCGAACGCATTCGCACTTATAACTATCCCCAGGGCCGGGTGACCGACCACCGCATCGGCTTGACCTTGTACAAGCTGGAAAGCATCATGGCCGGCCAGATTTCGGAAATCGTGGACGCCCTGACCACCCATTACAATGCGGAGGCCCTTCAGGAAGGGGGCTTGTAATCCAAACGGACGGAGCGTGCAAGCGCCGCAGTTCTTCGTCATCCCCGTGAAGAGAAGCGGCGGGATGATTGCGGCTTTTTGCAATCATCATGACGCTGTCCCGGAAACGGGGAACCAGCGTCTTTAAGGAAATGGAATGGCCCCGGAAACCTGGACAATCCAAAAAATCCTGAAATGGACCACGGATTTTTTTTCGGAAAAACAGGTGGAGGCTCCCAGGCTTTCCGCTGAAATCCTTTTGTCCCATTGCCTGGACTATCCCCGAATCCATTTATACACCCGGCATGACCAACCCTTGAACCCCGAGGAACTGGGCCGCTTTCGCGAGCTAGTCAAACGCCGCGCCGCCCGGGAGCCAGTGGCTTACATTGTGGGAAATCGGGACTTTTGGACTCTGGAGCTGGACGTCAATCCCTCGGTGCTCATTCCCCGGCCGGAAACCGAAACCCTGGTGGAAACGGCCTTGGAAGTTTTAAACGCCGCGCAGGCGCCCATGCGGGTTCTGGACCTGGGAACCGGGTCCGGGGCCATCATTCTGGCTTTGGCCTCGGAAAAGCCCGAGCATCATTACATGGCCGTGGACTATTCGCCCCAGGCCCTGGAAACGGCCAAGGCCAACGCCCAAAAACACAATCTTAACGTGGATTTTTATAAAGGCTCCTGGTTCGAGGCCGTCAGATGCCTGGATCGCTTCGACCTGGTAGTCTCCAATCCTCCCTATATCCCCTCCCGGGACATCCCCGGCCTCATGCCCGAAGTAGCCCGCTATGAGCCCATGTCGGCCCTGGACGGCGGCCCCCAAGGCATGGACCATCTGGCCCTCATTATTGAACGGGCGCCCGAGCACCTGAAACCCGGCGGCTGGCTTATGCTGGAAATGGGCTTTGACCAAAAGGAATTGGTGGAGCAGGTTGCGCTGGAAACCCAGGCTTACGAGAACGTGAGATTCGTCCGGGACCTTGCCGGGCATTTTCGCACGGCCGTCATGCAGCGGCCAGCCCCATAACCCTTTGTCCAACCTCCTGTTACGTCCTTTTTGCCCTTGACCGATACCTCCTCTTTTATTACACTTTGCAGGATACGCCATTCTTAATGTTAACTGAATAAAAGCCTATGACTTAAGGCGCTTATATAGACTCAGGAGGCCGCCGTGACAGAAAAGGACCTGATCAGCCTTGACTCCCTTATGAAACACCCCGACGTTGTGAAGGTTACCGCCAAGGAAAACCAACAACTGATCGACCGGCGTGAAAGCATTCCGCCAAGCTGCAAGGTGTTCGAAAACTCCTGCATCGCCTTGGAAGACCGGGGCCAGTACGAGTTCGAGATCGACCCGGAAGCGGCGAGAAAGCTGCCTGACATCATCCACAACAAGGTGCAGGCGGTGGTGGGCGTGGAATGCCCCTCTGAGGAAGAAGCGGCGGAGCACGGCAAGGCCAGGGCAATCGGCGTGGTCTTCTCCGGCGGCCCTGCGCCCGGCGGCCACAACGTGATTGCAGGCATTTACGACGCAGCCGTCAAGGCCAATCCGGACACCAAGGTATTGGGCTTTCTCATGGGGCCGGACGGCGTGATCGAAAACGAATACACGGTCCTGACCAAAGAAATCGTGGACAATTACCGGAATCTGGGCGGTTTCGGCATGATCAAGACAGGCCGCACCAAGATTGACTCTGTAAAAAAGGTTTCCAGCGCCCGCCAGACCTGCAAGGATCTGGGCCTGGACGCCCTGGTGATCATTGGCGGGGACGACTCCAACACCAACGCCGCCTTTCTCGCCCAGGAGCTTAAGGACGACGGCGTTCAGGTCATCGGCGTTCCCAAGACCATTGACGGCGACATCCAGGTTCGGGACAAGTCAGGCAATGTTCTGTGCGCCATGTCCTTTGGATTTCATACTGCTGCCAGGGCCTTCGCCACGGAAATCAGCAACCTGTGCACCGACGCCTCCAGCGACGTCAAGTACTGGCACATCTGCAAGGTCATGGGCAGGGTGGCCAGTCACCTGGCCCTGGAAGTGGCCCTCCAGACTCACGCCAATCTCACCCTGATCGGCGAAGAGCTTTCGGAATACGTGGATTACGAACGCATTCAAAAGGCCGAGGCAACCGGCCAGACCGATTACACGGCCTACGGCATGACTCTCCGCCACCTGTCCCGCGTGATCTGCAACGGCATCGTGCGCAGAGCCGCCGTGGGCAAGAATTACGGGGTCATGGTCATCCCGGAAGGCGTGCTGGAGTTCATCAACGAAATCCAGACTTTCATCATCAAGCTGAACACCATCATCGCCGACTTTAACGAAATGCACGACCGGCCTTTTCACCTGGAATTCCAGAGACTGGAGGAAAAGCTGGAGTACCTCCGCAGGCTGGCCCGCAGGTCCCGCGAGGACGATTCCTTCACCCTCTGGAACACCCGGGACGACGACCTGTTCTCCGACCTGCCCATTTTCTTCCAGGAAGGCCTGCTTATGGAGCGGGACAGCCACGGAAACTTTCCCTTTTCCCAGGTGGAGACGGACAAGGTCATAATGGGCCTGGTCCAGGACTACCTGGCCTGGCTGCGGGATCAGGGCAAATACAAGGTGGGCCTCACCCGGGATTATTACGAAAAGACCATGAAAAAGGGCGGCGCCGATCCTCAGCTATACGGCCCCGTACTCTTCAGAAATTACCAGGACGGCGAGTTTTTGCTCATGAAAGAGGAAATCATGAGTCTCAAGACCCTGACCCAGGAAATGATTCGCTGCAATGCGCTGAAAGAAGGGGAGTCCATTCCGTCCGTGGTGCAGGCCATTTATAAAAAGAGCATTCCCAGCTTCAAAACCCAGGTCCATTTTTACGGCTACGACGGCCGGGGCAGCGATCCCACGTGGTTCGACTGCACCTACACCTACAACCTGGGCCTGACCGTGTTCTCTTTGATTGCGGCGGGCGCCACCGGCCAGATGGCGGCCATCCGCAACCTGGAGCGGGAATTCGACACATGGGAGCCCATCGGCATTCCCATCGGCCCCCTGATGCATTTGGAAGAGCGCAAGGGCAAGCTGACCCTGGTTATTGAGAAAAGCACGGTCCAGCTTAATTCCGCGTCTTTTCAGGTGGTCAAGAATCTCAGGGAAAAATGGCTGGCCGCCCATCCCGGCCCGGACGAATTTCGCAGGCCCGGCCCCATCAGCATGGGCGATCCCCGGTCCGAAGACCGGCCCATCACCCTGGCGTTAAACGCCCTGGGCTCCACTCCGCCGGAGGAATAGCAGGAAATCGGGCTTGCGACAAAACTTTAAGAGCTTGCTGCATAACAGGCAAGCGTGCTCTATGGCGGTGAAATTTCGGGGACATGACTTTATCTCGGAAAAATACTCCTGAATTCACCAAATACGCCGCCCCGAGATAAGTATCGCGTTCCCCTGAAATCGATTCTCTCTTTGCTCGAATGATCGCAATTTGACATCGGATTTTATGAATCTTCGTCCCTTCCCCCGCAAGGGGGGAGGGCGTGATGGAAGGAATTGCAACCTTCTCTTGTCCCCAAACTGAAAGGCGCGTGTCATGCACCAGTCTTTTTCCATCAAGAATTACCGCTGCTTCCAAGACTTCACCATCCAAGGCCTCAAACGCGTCAACCTCATCGCCGGAAAAAACAACTCGGGAAAAACGTCCCTGTTGGAGGCGCTGTTTCTTCATTCTGGTTATTTCAACCCTGAATTGTTAACTCGGGTAAATGTTTTTCGTGGGATAAAAAGATTTAAGAATAGATCCCCAAAGGACCATTGGGCTTCATTATTTCATTGCGGTGATACTGCTCTGGAAATCCAGCTAACAAGCAATGCAGGAGAAAAAGAGTCTGCACAACTCGCTATAGCCATGAAAAAGTCGCCCAATGGAACAATCTCTCAAGTTTATGATAATGGCGAGAATGGTCTTGAGGATCCACAGCTACAAGCAACGTCAATGGTCAAAAATTGGCATTTATCGATGAAATACAATGATCCTGCTTCCGGGCTAAATGAGGTCAACGCAAGGCTCATGGAGGATGGAACAATTTTGGTAAAACCTGGGGATAACCAGGATTCAAAATCGTCAATAATGTTGCCTACAAAGCATCGTTCCTTTACAGAAGACGCAGAAAGATTCAGCGAACTGGAAAAAAAGGGTAAGACAAAGGAACTTTTGGATACACTAAAAATACTTGAGCCCAGGTTACAGCGGCTCGCTGTATTAATTTTGGCTGGAGATGCCATTATCTGTGGGGACATTGGGTTGCAAGAGATGCTGCCTCTCGCCTACATGGGAGAAGGGATGACCAACATGTTAACTATACTGTTGGCGATTGCTGAGGCTAAAGGAGGGAAGATTTTTGTCGACGAAGTAGAAAACGGCCTGCATCACTCCGTGCTTCCCCAGGTTTGGACCGCCATTGGCGCGGCGGCTAAAAAGTATGACGTGCAGATTTTTGCCACCACCCATAGTTGGGAATGCATCGAGGCCGCCCATCAGGCCTTTACCCAGGCTGATGAATACGACCTTGCCGTCCACCGATTGGAAACCAGAGATGGGAAAATTCACGCGGTATCAATGGATGAGGAGAGTCTTGAGGTAATAATCGAAGAGGGGTTTGAAATCCGATGAAAAAGATGCTTGAAATCAAAACGCCGAAAGCGCTTCTGGTGGAAGGACAGGACGCCTGGAGTTTTTTTCGAGCAATGATCGTGCATTTAAAACTTGAAGAAGAGGTCCGAGCATATAACTTTGGAGGAATTAAGGATTTTCGGAAATACTTAAATACGTTTAAAGATTTGCCTGGATTTTGGGAACTTGAAACCTTGGCGATTATTCGAGACGCGGAAGTGAACGCATCAGATGCCTTTAAAAGCATTCAAGGAGCCCTTGAACAATGCCAGTTGCCTATCCCAACAGCGCCGGCAACGTTTTTGCAAGCAAAACCGAAAATTGGCGTTTTTATTTTGCCGGATCAGGTGAATCCCGGCATGCTGGAAACCTTGTGCCTGAGAGCAGTGACGGATGATCCAGGATATTTATGTTTGGACAGCTTTTTCGATTGTTTTAAAGATAATGGAGGGGAGGCGCCGAATAATATGGAAAAGGCCAAGGTTCAGGCTTTTTTGGCGACAAGAAAGAAGCCGGGAAGGCTGATTGGCCAGTCGGCCGACCAGGGCCATTGGCCCTGGGACAATGAGGCGTTTTCCGAAATCATCGGTTTTGTGCAAAGTATGTAAAACAAACGAGAGACTTCCAGGCGCAGGTGATGTGCGCCTTTTACCATATCGAGCGTGAATAATGCCCCCCATCCACATACACACCCCCTTGTTGGAACACCGCCTGTTGGGCGAGGCTATCGGCCGGAAAATCCTGTTAAAAATGGAATGCCTGCAGCCGCCGGGATCGTTCAAGATCCGCGGCGTGGGATATCTTTGCCAAAAAGCCGTGGAAAGGGGCGTGACCCATCTGATTTCCTCTTCCGCAGGCAACGCGGGATACGCCACGGCCTATGCGGGGCGCAAATTGGGCGTGAAAGTCACTGTCGTCGCGCCGGAAAGCTCCTCGCCGCGAGCCAGGGAACTGATTCAGTCGGAGAAAGCCGAACTCATCATCCACGGCCAAGCCTGGGACGACGCCCACGTTCGCGCCCAGGAATGCCTGCTGGACGAAAAGTGCGCCTACGTGCCTCCTTTCGACCACCCGGACCTATGGACCGGTCATTCCTCTTTGGTGGACGAACTGGCCGAGCAGTGCGGCAAGCCGGACGCCGTGGTTCTCTCCGTAGGCGGCGGAGGGCTTTTATGCGGCGTCCTGGAAGGCATGGAGCGCCATGGCTGGAAGGACGTTCCGGTGATAGCCGCCGAAACCCGGGGCGCGGACTCCTTCGCCCAATCCGTGGCGCAGGGCTCGCTGGTTCATCTGGACGCCATCACGTCCATCGCCCAAAGCCTGGGCGCCAAGACAGCCTCGCAGGCAGCCCTGGACTGGACCTTTCGCCATGAAGTGAGGCCGGCGGTGGTTTCGGATAAGGATGCGGTCAAGGCTTGCCTGGCCTTTGCCGAAGACCGGAAAGTTTTGGTGGAGCCCGCGTGCGGAGCGTCTTTGGCCGCGGCTTACGACAACCTGCGGGAGTTGCAAGATGCGAAAACAGTCGTGGTTATCGTGTGCGGCGGCATCGGCGTGACCCTGAATCGGATGTGGGCGTGGAAAAAGGAGTTCGGGCTGTAAGGCGACGCGTTGCCAGGGCCTTCCGCTCGGTCTGGCGAACAGGGCCCGGCCGGGTGATCAGCCAGGCCCTTTTTTTCAAGGCAACATTAGAATTGTTGGGGAATGTCCCCGCCGGCCGTTAGACAGGTTACGGTGATAACCAGGCTGTCTCCGGATGACGGGGTCATCCCTGCGCAGTCACAATACGTGGGATCGCCATTCAGAATGTCAGCCACAGCCCTTTGCCTGTTGGTTTTATCCCGGCAGACGGCCTTGGAAACCGTAAGAACGGCTCCGACGGCATCGCCTTGAATGGCTACGGAGGGATCAGAGCTTCCGTCCGAGACGCCCACTACGCGAAATGAAAGGCGTTGCCCCGGTCTAATTCCTGATAGATTGAAGGTCCATGCCGTATCAGTCGCCGCGGCGGGAGGAAGTATTATGCCATCAAGTGAGGCTATGGCATTTTTAATGGTCCCTCCGTTCAGTGAGACAATCACGGAGTCGCCGCCCTGAATGGGGGCTCCAACTGCCGCCGTCACGGGCAAGCCAATGCATGCCGCCAAAACAAACAGCCCTAACAATACTTTTTTCATGATTACCCCTCCTGCATGATAGGAAATATCAACTGCCGTGTGCGAGCTCTCTTTAAAAAAAGGCGTATGTAGACAATTATGACGCCTATATTAATGAAAACCGGAATGGGGTCAATCGAAATTAACAGGCGGACGAAAAAACTTGAAAAAGCATTTTTAATGTCATTCCGAATTGTCAATAATTTAGTCTTTATTGATTCTTTGTTGGTATAATTCCATGCAGTCTGAGGAAGCGGCTTTTTCTATAAGAAAAAAAAGGGACGTGGGGCCCCCTTTGATAGAAGAAACGGAAGTCGAGGCGATGGTTGTTAATGCCTATTTTGTGAAGAGTGCGTCGGCGACCGGAAGATCATAGGGCTTACACATTGGAGGGATGGACTATAGCGGCAGTGCGTTCGTTCCATCGGCAGCCGCAGGCCTTGCAATGCCAGTCGGGCGAGGACTTGTTCCTGCGGCATTGGCCGAGAATCACCTCGCCTTTTAAATGCAGAAGATAGACGGCTATGGGCGGGGATCCGTAAATGATGCGGATCCCCGCTTTTTGCTCGCAGAAGGGGCAATGACGCTGGCCGATTACTGATAGATCGTCGGTCATGGCCGTATTCCTCTTTTAGGAGGATTTGCCTGATTTTGTCGGTCCCGGCATTGCCGTGCAGTCGCCGCTCTAAAATACATCCTGGGGGATGCTGGACCCGGCGCCAAGCACTTCACCGACAACCCGGATGACCAGCTTGTCTCCGGCCGAAGGGGTCATGCCGGTGCAGTCGCAATAATCCGTAACTCCGTTAAGGATGTCTGCGTCGCAGCGCTGCCTGTTGGACTTGTCCCGGCAAACGCCTTTGGTCGCATCAACGTCGCCAGACACGGAAATGGAAGGCTCCCCGCCGCCGTCGGCCACGCCCAGTACACGCAGGTTCACGGGAGTTCCAGCGCCGGCTCCGTCCAGATCGAAAGTCCATTGTGTGGCGGAATCCTGAACTCCGCTGGCGGTGGCGCCGCCGACTTTGGCAATGATCTTGGTAATGGTTGCGTTATTGGAGGATACAACAAAAGAGTCGCCTCCACCGATAGCGTTAGCGGCGATGGCTATGGGCGCCGCCAAGATTGCGCATCCAAGTATAATGATCGCCAAATTGCATAAATTCTTCATGGAAAATCCTCCGAACAAGTAACAGATATGGAATTACAAGAATAGCCATGCAAACGCATGGTTTATACGAACGGGGTGGTCATCTTTGTTTAAAAAAATGTAAGAAAACCGATTAAATAATTCTGTCTCAAATAAACATAAAGGTCAACATAAAAAAAAGAAGTTAGCTGTTACTTTAATTGATCCCAGGAAAAATGTGCTGGTCAAGCAAGCATGATGGAAAAAATATATCTTGGATCCAAGGAATCCGGCCGGACCTGGCCGTATTGCTCCTCTATGGATTCAAACAACCCGGTCAGGGCCTGGCCCCAGGTCCGGCCGATTTTCTCCGGCGATTTTCCGGTTTGCAAAGCCAGCCATTCCAGGAATTTGTGCTTCATGGAATCCCGGACAATGTGTTCCGCCGGGTCGAAAAGCTCTTTAAAAAACGCCTTTAATCCGTCCAGGGATAAGGGCTCGCAGACGGAGCCGTTTCCAAGAAGATCATTGGCCCATGGAGTCAACAGCAGGTTTTCGCAGTTCAGCTTTTTAGAGTCGGGGAGGCTTTGCAGGCAGTCCATGTGAGCGAAAAGGTCATCCAGGGCGATGATTTCATCCAGGATTTTTCGGCAATCCTCCACGTCCTTGCGGCTGGAAAAATCACGGTACAGGGCGCCGGATTGATAGTTGTCGAAGACCAGGGGCTTGTCCAACAGCAGGCCGCCCAAAACGCCCAGGCGATCCTCGTCCCAAAAGGACAAAGGCAGGCCGTTTTTTTGGAACCAGGATTCCCTGCGCCATTTCTGGGCCTTGAACTTGAGGGACAAGGCCAGGCCGAATCCCGCCTGAAAGATTTCCGTAAGAGGATGGTTGCGGATGGCCGCACTCGGCGCCTCGCCGGTTTTTTCCCGGATTTCCTCCAGGCCCATGTTCAGGTAGCCGCTGGTTTTTTTGACGAACTGCTGCAGGTCCTCCCGGGAATGCAGCTTGACCTTATCCGCGGCGATGACCTGGTTGCACAGTGCCGCAAACTCCGATTGAATCAGCCGGGCGATATCCGGGTCGTCCACGGCGTCCAGGGATTGGGAAAACCGGTTTTCCCCCTTGGCGAAATGATTGGATAAAAAGGGCTGGGCGTATCCGGGGCCGTCCTGAGATTCCAGGATTTTTTTCGGCCGATGGGCAAGGTCCTCGGCGTCCAGCTTTTGGTAGATGGCGGCCGCCTCGTGAGGCGGGGTGAACCCCCGTTCCGCCAGACGCACGTTGCGGATGCGAAAAAGGTTCTCCTCGGTCTCGGAAGGAATCACCCCGTGGAGTTCAAACATCATCTTGTGGAAATAGGTGTAGTCCATTTCCGCCATGACTTTCAGGATTTCCCGGGTCATGTCCTCCAGATCGGGCAGGTTTTTATCTTCCGTCAGCTCCGAATCCTTGATTTTGACGTAAATGGCGCCGTCCAGGGTAAAATAGCCCTCTGGCAATTCACTGGGATCCTGGTCGTGCTCCAGGAAAAGCACGGAAACGTTTTCGTACATCCACATTTCCAAAAGATCGGTTTCCACCGTGGCCATCCATTTGACCAGCCTTTCCGGATCCGCGGCCAGCATATGGTCCATCCAGGTCACCATGGCTTTCTGGTCGACCCGGTCGTTTTTCCAGATGTCCACGTCCATGAGGTATTGCCATTGGCGGGTGGAAGCCAGGGACAGGATTGGCAAACAGTCGTCCAGGCCGATTTCATGGATTAAAAAATACAGGTCCTGGGCGGAAAAGGATTTAACCAGGGCGCCGGCCTTGGGATGGGAAATAATGGCGTCCAGGGCTTCCTGGGCCGGCATTTCAAGGATTTGCTCCCGGGACGTTTCAAGGGACAGGGGCTGTTTTTTTTCTATATCCATGGTCGCACACCTATTTGGTGAGAATGTTTTTAACTTAGCATGACTTTTCGTAGGGTTTCGCAAGCTCAACCCAACCTGCGATTTATTCACAAGGTCAGTAGGTTGGGTGGTTCTGCGAGGCGTTTTCGACCGAAATCCACGGCGCGATTATTCGCCTAAGCTCATTTGGAGCTCTGCAAGACAGTCCGCAGGTTCACCCAACAATCAGGATGACTTAATAATAACTCTAATTAAGCCGTTGGCAAGGGGGGCGGCTTGGGGCTGTTCCATGGCGCGAATTTGAACAGCATCAACAGGCCGGGGACGGCGATAATCGTGCAGGTGATGAAAAAGGGCTCCCAACCGAACCATTTCGCAAGATAACCGGTGGGCATGGACGCCAGCACCCGGGGGATTCCCATGAGGCTGGTCAGCAGGGCGTATTGAGTGGCCGTGAACTTTTTGTTGGTAATGCTGGCCATGAAAGCCATGTAGGCGGCCGTGCCCATGCCGGAGCTCAGGTTTTCAAACGCGATCACCCCTGCCAGAACCTCAATGCTGGGGCCGGTTTTCGTGAGGATGGCGAAGCATGCCGTGGATGCGGCCTGGAGCACCCCGAAAATCCACAGGCTTCTGTTGATGCCTGTACGCAACATAATCACGCCGCCTATGATGGTTCCGCTTATGGTGGCCCAAAAGCCGAACAACTTGACCACGCTGCCGATTTCCGTCTTGGTAAAGCCCACGTCCAGATAAAAAGGCGTTGTCATGGCGCCTGCCATGGAGTCGCCCAGCTTGTAAAACAGGATGAATGTCAGCATCCATAAGGCGTTTTTCCTGCTGAAATACTCAATCAGAGGATTTATCCCCGCTTCCAGCATGTTGACCGGCAAGGGCTCGGAAATCGTTGGCTCTTTGGCCAGCAAGGTCACGGCGATGCACGGCAGCATGCAGGCCGCCATAATTAGATAAACTTGGGAGTAGGGCATGTGGTCGGCCATGATAAGCCCTCCGCCCGAGGCCAACAGCATGCCCACCCGGTATCCGTTCACATACAGGGAAGAGCCCAGGCCCAGTTCCTCGTCGCTCAAATCCTCGCGCCGGTATGCATCCACCACAATATCCTGGGAAGCGGAAAAGAACGCCACCAAAATGGCGGCCATGGCCATGACCATAGGGCGCGCCGCAGGCTGACTCATTCCCAACCCGGCGATGGCGATCATCAGGCACACCTGGGCCACCAGCAGCCAACCGCGCCTTCTACCCAATAAAGGCAAGGTGAATCGATCCAGGAACGGGGCCCATAAAAATTTCAAGGTATAGGGCAGGCCCACAAAGCTCATGAGCCCGATCACGCCCAGATCCACGCCTTCTTCTTTCATCCAGGCCTGGAGTACGGTGATTGTTAGCAGCAAAGGCAGGCCGCAGGCAAAACCCATGAGCATGCTGACCAGCATCCGGGGCGTACCGATCTGGCTGATGAGTGTTTTTTTTTCGATGTCGGTCAAGGCGCGTCCTCGCAGGAAAGAAAAGGATTGTGAACCCAAGCGAAACAATTCCCTATCATGTCCGGCCCTTGTTTTACAAGCGCGGGGCTTGCAAATTTCTCGGGTTTGGAATAGTTTTACGAATTCGGTTCATTGAACGCTTCGGCCTTGCAATGGGAAAACCCTTTTCTACATTCTAATAAGAAGGCAGGAATCAGTCCCCATGGATTTGATGAAAATCTCCGTCATCCTGTGCACCCAGGCCGCCTCCAGGCATTTGGAGGCGCTGATTAGCAGCCTGGCTGTCCAGGATTTTCCGGCCCAGGAATATGAAGTTCTTATTGTGGACAACAGCCCCGACGGCGCGGCCAAGGACCTTGCCGGCGAAGCTGTCCAAGCCGCTCCCGATCGAAAGATCCGGTATGTGCACGAGCCCGTCCCCGGCAAAACCCGCGCTTTGAACGCGGGGGTAAAAAACGCTCAAGGGGAGATCGTCGCCTTTTTGGACGACGACGTGTCCCTGGATTCGGATTGGCTGGCCGCTATGGCCCAAGCCTTTGACAATCCCGGGACGGGCGGCGCCGGCGGAAAAATTACACCCCAGTGGCCGGGCAAGGCGCCGGGATGGTTCACCCCGGCCGTTGCAGGCTTCACCCCGGTCCATGATTTCGGCGACAAGCCCCTGGCGTATCACGCGGTCGGAGCCTGCCCGGTGGGCGCCAACATGGCGTTTCGAAAGCTGGCCGTGGAGCAGGCCGGGCTGTTTGACGTCAACCTGGGCCATTGCAGAGAGGCCAAGCTGGGGGGCGAAGAATGGGACCTGTGCCGCCGCGTCCGGCGCATCGGGTACAAGCTCATGTATGAGCCCCAGGCCGGGGTTAAGCATCATTTCACCCGCGACGAGGCCATAAAATCCTATTGGCGGGGCAGGGCTTTCACCCAAGGCCGGGTTGCGGCGTACATTTTGTTCAAGGACGATGCGCCTTTGCTGAACCGGGCCAAGGCCGAACCCGAAGGCGCGGCTTTGCATAGAAACCAGCCCGGAAAGAACCTTTTTTATTTTCAACTTAAGGCCGCTTTTGCGGCGGGATTCGCCTGTGGACTCGTTTTCGGACTTCCCAAAAAATAACCCGGATTGCGCGGAGGCCGGTTTTCCCGCCTTGGATGAAAACCGTCTGCCGCCCAAATCCATCCGCCATCTGCTGATTACGGCCGAACACGCCGGGTTTCAGTATCGCGGCGGGATAGGGTCTTACGCCCAGGAAATGGAAAACCTGCTTGGCGGCGACCGTTTGGGGGTATTTTTTGTGGGAGAAAAGGAGTACTCCCCGGCCAAGTTTCCGTCCGAACAATTCTTAGGGCGAAAGCGCTGGATCGTCCCCTCCTTGATCGTGGGCCAGGATCAATGCGCTTTTTTGCCCAAAGAGGACCTTGTCTACCTTTGCTTCAAGCGCATTCTGCCCCTTTATCCCCGCTTGGAGACCGTGGAAATTCAGGATTGCGACGGCTGGGGCGTGCGCATCGCCCAGGCCAAGCGGGCCGGGCTGGTGCCTGATAGTTTGACGGTCAAGATTCGCTGCCATGGAACTTACGTCTACCTGGAGCAGGCCCACGGAAAATGGTGGGCGGATCAATACCATTTACGGCTTATGGCCCGGGAGAAGCAGGCCATAGAGCAGGCCGACTGCGTGAGCTTCCCCACGGATTTTCTCCGCGATTTGTACCAGCAATCCGGGTACAGCATCAGCCCGGACCGGGTGGAAAAGCTCCGCTATCCCCTGGCCTTGCCCACCGCGCAGGAACCGGTGGAATTCCGGCGGGCCGACTCTTTGATTTTTGTTGGAGCCCGCACGTCCATGAAAGGCTTTCCGGTATTCGTAGAGGCTTTGAAAAAACTGCTGGCCGGGCCGGCCGGCGGGGCTGTGCGACAAATTTACATCCTGGGTTCCACGGACCCGGCCATGGCGTGGGAAAACGCGTATATCAAGGCTTTGGGAAAGCGGCTGAAGGTCAGGGAAGCGGCCCTGCCCCGCCGCAAGCTCCTCAAAACCCAGAGCATACTTCGGGGCAGGGCGGTCTGTGTGCTGCCCTACCTGGGGGACAACCACCCCAACGCCGTGCTGGAAGCCATGGCCTGCGGATGCCCCATGATCGCCGCAGATCGCGGGGGAATTCCCGAACTCATCCCCGCGAACTATCACGATCAATGCCTCTGCCCGCCCGATCCCGATTCCCTGGCTGAAAGCATGACCCGGCTTCTGACCATGAAACCCAAGGAGCGCCAGGCCCTGGCCGAGGGCTTGCGCCGGGAATATCTGACCACGCAGCAGACCATCAATCAGGCGCACTGGCGCACGGAATCCCCTGCTAAAACTGCGCCTGCGCTGAAAGCCAAGCCTCGGGAAACCGTGCTGCTGGTCCTGACGGAATCCCCGGAAGACGAACTGCTGCAGGCCCTGGAAGAGCAAATCCGGAAGCCGGACCAAACTTTGTTCATCCCCAAAGAATCCTTTGGGAAAGCCCTGCAATCCCTGCAGGAAGAAAACAAGGAGGGGATTCTGGCCATCCTGGATGCCGACTATCTCCCCGAGCCGGAATTCATCCAAACCCACGCCCGCTATCTGGAGCAAAATCCCGGGACGGGCGCTGTCTCCGCCTATTGCCGGGAACAGGGAGGCCGGGTCATCCGTCCTTTGGGGGACGGGCTTTTGCTGAACATGGCCGAGGATTGCCTGGGGCATGGGGGCGCGGCGTTTTCCCTTTCCCATTTGCGTGAGGCCGATTTGTTGAGCCGGGATAGAATAAAGGCGCCGGAGGATCTTTTTCCCGCGCTTTTAGGCGCCGGAGGAAAAATCGGGGTGATCCCGGAAGTTCTTTCCCAAAGAAAGGCCCGACCGAATGCGGACAGGGACTTCACCCGAGGCTTGGCTCTCGGCTTCCTGGCGGATAACCTTCCCCGCTTCGAGGCCCTGCGTTTGGCCGGAATCATGCAGGATTATGCGGCCATGCAGCAAACCCCGGCCATCGCCATCGCCCGGGAGCTGGAAAACTATCCATTCCTGCTCCGCCTGGGCCGGGCCGCCCTGGAAAAGGCCGCCAGGATTTATTTTAGAATCAAATCGCATAAAGACGCGTGAACGCGGCTGTGCTCTTTGGGAAAGGTTCCAGGGAGCTGCTCCTTGTGCCACATTCCCAATGGGGGGGGCTATTTAAAACTGATGCTAATATGATCCCATGGCGCAACAGAAAACCATCTCCCCGACAAAGGGCAGCCCTGGCAGGGCAGTATTCTGCCGGGGTGCGCAGCACATGCTTTAAAACCTTTGCAGCAGCGGATTTTCAAAATACTCGATTGAAGGATAACTCGTCCAAGGTCAGATAAAACGAGGCGTCAGCTATTCCGTAATGTAGAGAATGTCATAAGAATTCAATAGGTTTGCAATATGCATTCCCACGCACAGCATGGGAACGAGTTCTTAACCAAGACCTTCCGCCCGCCTAGCAGCCCTGCCTTTGATAAATATTCCTGGTCGCTCCTTTTGCGCTCCGCGCCCAGGCAAAAAACTGCCTTGCCTGGGCCACCCAACTACTTTTTTTGCCGCCGGGATGATCGCCATAATTCCAGATCTGAGTTACTCTGCACCCCCCACGGCAGTTTTGGGGTTATTCTTTTATTTTTCCTTTTCCTTCGCCGGGCTGAGGCCGATGTTTTTCAGGATGAGGATCATGGGCAGAAAGCCGAGAATCAGGGAAATCCCCGCAGTAACGGGCCCCAGGGCGCCGGAGGTGTAAAAGTGCGCGTACACAAATCCGGCCGCCGGAACGTTGAAGAAGGCGCCGGTGATTACGCCGGGAGAGTACACCTTGTAGGCCAGGGTGGTTGCGGCGTGGTATATGAAGTTAAACACGATGTAGCTGGCGGTGGACAAGCCCAGGGCCAATGTCCATTTGCCGGGCAGGAACACGGCCAGCCCCACGGCGATGAGCATGTACGCGCCGATCACCGCGTTTCCCAGGAGAAATTGCCGCCGGTCAAAATCCGGCTTAAAGGTTTTGGCCCATTCCACAAAACGAGGATTTTCCTCGATCCCTACGTGAATCAACTGGGCTATGATGATCAGCCATAATACGTTTAGGTTCATAAAAAAGCCTTTTCTATTGAGCCTGGAATTCCTGGATAAACTGGTTGGAGGACTCGATAGCCGCGTTCATGTTTTTGATCAGCACGTCAATTTCTCCCTTCAAGGAGGAGAATTCCGAACGCAGGGAGCTGATGGCCTGGGCGTTCAGGTTATGCTTGAGGAACAGGACGTTGTCCTGGAAGGTTTCCAGGATGGGCGTCATGCTTTTTTCAGCGCGGTGCATGCTGGCCAGCATTTTGTTGTAATGGGATTTGGTGGCCGAAAGCTGCTTTTGGCTTTGAGCGCGAAGGTCGGCGCGTTTATAAAGAGCCAGCTCACTTTGCCATTCTTCAAACAAGGCGTCGGCCACGGATTCAATGCCGTCAATTCGGTCGGACACCCGTTCGGCGGCCTTTTTGCTGTCCTCGAATTCCGCGTTCAAGCGGTCGTAGGCCTCGCTCAGGTCGCTTGTGGGAACGTGGACCACGCTTCTGAATTGCTCCAGGGCGGACTTGAATTGCTCCTGGGCGTCGGTCTGGGCGTCCCGGGCGTCCTCCACCCTGTCCACCAGGATGTCCCGCTTATGGATCCCGACTTTTTCCATGGCGTTATAATAGGTGGACTGGCAGGCGGCCAGAACCGTCAATAACAGCGCCGCGGTAAAAAGAATTGCGTATTTTTTCAAAGGCTGATCCTTCTGCAGCATTTCGCGCTCTCCTAAAGCATCAAAAAATTAATTGATCCAAAAACTTAGCTACTGGCCGGGCATGGACTGCAGAATTTTCACCGAATCCCATTCCCATATTCCGCCCTGATTGGCCAGGGCGAAGCCGGTGAAGGAATCCCTATAAAACAACTCCACCGTGCGAATCAGGGTTTTTCCGTCCACCATGACCAGCATATTGCCATTCATGTCCCGGCTCCATTGAATCCGGTGCAACTGGCCGTCTTCCAGCATAGGATATTGACTGGCCATGTCAATGACATAACTGCGGCCGCCTTTTTCCCGGATGATCTGGATGGGCCGGTCCGCGGACGGCGACGCGTTGTATACAAGCCGGTACAGGGCCCGGGCCGGGTTTCCGCCCATTAATACCATTTCCATGGCCCCCTGGGAAGGCTCGGCCGCAAAGGAAACGTCCGCCTCAAAGGCCGCCGGGATGGAGCATGCGGTTTTGATGACCGCCGGGGTTTCATATTCCTTCACGCTTTGGGTCGCGGCGCCCTGCTGGGAGCTTTGGTCGTTCGTGGCGGCGTCCAGCATGCCTTTCAAGAGTATGTTGAGAACCTCCTCCCCCTGGTTGGAGCTGCTGCTTTTTTTGGCGGCGGCTTTCTTTTCGTTCACCTGGCTGCGAAGGCGCTTGCCTGGGGTGACCAGAAAAAAGCCCGAGTCCACGGTCCAGCGAGGAGAGAGCTTGTAATTGCCGTCCGAAAAATCGTCAGAAAAAAACACCGCACGGATTTTAGCCTTGTAGGCTTCCACCAATCCCCGCAACTCGTCCAGAAAACTGGGATGGGCGATCATTCTTTTGTCCGCGTTCTCTATGGCTTTTTCCAGGTCCGAAATCATGGATTGCAGAGTTTGGACGCTGGAGTCGCCGTCGTCCGCTGCAGCGGAAGCCGCCGGCATGGCGAATAATAATCCTGCAATCAGGATGCACGCAGCCAATTTTTTTATAGTATGATCCAACATAAAAAGTCCTCCTGCACCGGGCGTTATGGCCGAACCAGCAAGTCAGGGCGCTAAAGGGCCGCCCTTCCTCGCAAAACGGGCTTTGATGCGTTCCCTGAAACGCGTTCCTGTTCCGACAAAGATTTTGGTTGCTGACGTTACTGGGTAAACCATACCAAATCAGGTTATTGCATGGCAATGTCCTGTTTCACATGGTCTTTAAGATTGACTAAATAATATGAAGATGATTTACTTTCGCTGCTTCAAGAGGGGGGAGTGCATTGCCGCAATTCATCGAAATTTTCCAGCCGAAAAACCAGGCGGAGTTCGCCATAGTGCAGAGTTTTCTCCGCGCGGAGGGCGTGGATTGCATTGAAAAGCGCCCGCGGCATGAGAACGGCCAAAAGCCGCGCCCGGAGAAGGGCCTTCCCGCGCCTTTGTGGGCGCCCGCGGACCAGGCCGAGCAAGCCCGTGAAATCATCGCCGCCTATCTGGAGAAAGCCTCCCTGTCCGAGGAAGATTGGGCCGTCAAGCCGCCGAAAGGCTCCGGCTCCTTTTTGCAGAAAATCCGAAGCCTGCTTATCAGGATTCTGTCCGGCCCCTGACGGGTTGCGGCTTCGGTCCCATTGTTACTTTTTGCAATCCTTAAAAGCACAGGAGGTAAGCCATGACCCCGAATTCCCAGGCCACCCAGGCCATATTGAGAGACCCCAGCAATTTCCAGTGGTATATCATTCCCTTGCTGCTGCTCGTCCTGTACGTCTACGCCAATGAGGTTCAGCACAAGCGATGGAGCGTCATCCTTGGCGGCCTGGCCTTGTGGGGCATGGATTGGTTTAACGAAATCTGGAACAGCCTGTTTTTGCACTTCACCAATTTTGCGCCTTGCTGGGGCTTGGCCAAGAATTCCTGCTTTATCATCCTCACCGGCCTGAATATAGAAATTTGCTTCATGTTCGCCATCATGGGCATTGTGTTTTTAAAGCAATTGCCCGAGGACAAGGACATGAAAATCCTGGGCGTGAACAACCGCTGGTTCATGTCCGTGGTCTTTTCCCTGCTGGCCGTGTTTGTGGAGATCCTGCTTAATCTGGCCGGCGCCCTGGTCTGGGAGTGGGGTTTCTGGAATATCAAGTTTCCTGTGTTCATCTTTTTGCTGGGCTATTTTCCGTTTTTTGTTGTTGCCTTTAAGGTGCATGATATGGAAAACAGAAAGAATCAAATCAGGGCCGTTTTGGGGATCCTGGGATTTGACTTGGCCTGCCTTATCGTGTTCGGAGGCGTCCTGGGTTGGATTTAAGCCCCGTCCTGATTATCACTATGGCGTTTTTACGTGCGAAATCCGTGCAAAGATTTCGCCGACGGGAGGATAGGTCGTGTCCAACATAGGAAAAGAAATACGGATGGAAAGGCTTATGGACCGCAACACCGGCAGGATGGTTGTGGTTCCCATGGACCACGGCGTGACGGTCGGCCCCATATTCGGGCTGGTGGACATCGCCCAGGCCGTGAACACCATCGCCGAGGGCGGCGCCAATGCGGTCATCGGGCATATCGGCCTGCCGCGCTGGGGCCATCGCAAGGGCGGCAAGGACATCGGGCTGATCCTGCATTTGTCCGCGTCCACCATGGTTTCCCCCAGGCCTAACAAAAAAGTCTTGGTCAATACCGTGGAAAACGCCCTCCGTATGGGCGCTGACGGGGTTTCCGTGCACGTGAACCTCGGGGACGACGATGAGCCCGCCATGCTGCAGGCTTTGGGCGAGGTGGCCGTGGAATGCAACTACTGGGGCATGCCTTTGCTGGCCATGATGTATCCTCGGGGCCGGAACATCGAAAATGAAACCGATCCTGAAATGGTGCGGCTGGCCGCCCGGGTGGGCGCGGAGTTGGGCGCGGATTTCGTCAAGGTAAGCTACACAGGCGATCCGGAATCCTTTGCCAGGGTGGTGGAGGGGTGCCCGGCGCCGATCCTCATCGCCGGGGGCAGCAAACTCTCGGCCGAAGAAATGTTCGTGACCATTGAAAACGCCATGAAGGCCGGCGCCAAAGGGCTTTCCGTAGGCCGCAACGTGTTTCAGAGCAAGGATCCTGTGGCCTTTTTGCAGTACGCCTGCTCCATCGTGCATGATGGCATGACCGCCCAGGAGGCTGCGGAAAAATACCGGGAAAAAGTCGGCTGATACATTTCCGCCCATCGCTGAAAAAAGTAAACGCCATTCCAGGGGTTCCCGTTCCCGGAATGGCGTTTTTAATGTCGGGAGGCGGGATGTCCTTGCCATCGGTCGCTTCCGCCAGGGCCTTGCCAGTGACCCTCTGTCCCCGACAAACCGTATTTACTTCTTAGTGAAACAGGCTTCCGATAAAACAGTCGTTGTCGCTGCTGTCGTCGTCATCGTCATCGTCGCTTTCGTCCGTTGTAGAGGTGACCGCCGAGGTGAGGTCCGAATCCGTGGCTTCCGTGTAGGAGGCGATTTTGATTCCGTATTTCACGCCGTCGTTCAGCCCTTGAATGGTGTAAAAATAGTAGTCGTTGCTGTTTTGCGTCGGGTCGGTGACAAGGGCGTGGAGCTTGTACTCCGAGTTGCTGGAGGAATAGTTCTTTACTTCCACCTTATAGCCTTCCACGTTCCACGCATCGCAAAGCCACTTGATCCTTATGGTGGACTCCCCTATGGAAACCACTGTCAAGTCCGTGGGGGCGTCAATCTCATCTCCGCCGATAAATGATCCCAGGCCCATGGGCCCGTTCAAATCCGTGATATTGGACGTGTTGAGGTAAGCGTTGTCCATGATGGTCACGTTTCCATCCAGGTCCACAATGCTCAGGGTGTTGTCCGTGGAGTCGATCACGTAGGCGTCGGAGCCGTTAAGCGGAACGGACAGGCCGGAAGGCGAGGAGCCCACGGCCACGCCTTCTTCCAGCACGGAGAAGGTGACGGCGTTGATGATGCTGACGGTTCCGTCGGTCCGGTTGGCCGCATACAGGTAGCTGTCCCAGGAGGCCAGGGCCAAGGCGTAGGGGCCATTACCCACGGTGATGGTTTTCACCACTTCCAGTTCGTCCCCATCGATGACGGAGATGGTTCCGTCGCCTTCGTTAGCTACGTATACGTAGTCGTTGTGTCTTGCGGCCACGATTCCTCCGGGGGAATCTCCCACGCTGATTTCAGAAACCCCGTCGGAATCCACCACACTGACCGTGTCGTCATCCGCATTGGTTACGAATATGCGGTCTCCGTCATTAAGGACGGCGACGCCCTGGGGCGAGCCCCCCACGCTGTATGTTCCGGTTTTGGAAATATTTTCAGGATCCGAGATGTTCAGCTTGACTACCTGTTCGTTGGAAGTGCTGACCACATAAACGTACTCTGCGTCTTTATCAATGGCTATGCCTCCCAGTTCTCCGCCGATGCTGATGGTGTCAATGACTTCGTCCTGGGTTGTGGCAATATGGCTGGTCTGAATAACCGAAACCGTTCCGCTGATGGAATTGGCCACGAACACGTATTGGCCGTCAGGGGTTACCACCACGCCCTTTGGGCCGTTTTCCACATCAATTTCCGCGGTAATTTCATCCGTGTCAAAGTCCACCACGGCTATGGAGTCCGAGCCCGTGTTGGGAATGTATGCGTACATGCCGGCAAAAGCGGCGCCTGAGCCTAAACACAAAAAAATGGCTGCAATGGTAAAAGTGACTGCCGAATTAACGATTTTCATTTTTTCTCCTGGTCTAAGGGGCCGCTCTATGGCGGCCTCCGCAATTGTCGTTTCGCTAAGGGAGTCGGCGCCGAACAAGGTTTGGTTACAAAGTCTGCAGAAGTATCAAATTTTTTTGGGGTGTGTTATAAAAGCCGTCAATAAACACGATATTCTGCTGGAAAGAGATCCGTTTTGATGAGAATTTCCCCCTACGCGGCAACCTTGGCTGGAGCCATTTTGATTCTTTACGCTCAGGGAGGTTTTGTTCCCGGCTACTCGCCGGATTCCGTTCAATACCTTGCCTGCGCAAATAATCTGATGGATGGAAAAGGCTTCCACTCCTTTGACGGCTTGCCTTTCACCGGCTGGGCGCCCTTGCAGCCGCTTATAATCGCCTTCATGGGCATTTTGGGGATGAATCCCGTTACAGCGCCTTTTTGGATCAGCCTGTTCAGTTTGGCGGGTATCGTATTTACCGTACATTATGTTTTGGAACGGAGCCTGAGCAGCCGGCCTTTAATAATAATCGGAACATTTTCCATGCTCATGCCGGCCATGTTCGCCTTTTATTATATGGCTTGGTCCGAGCCGCTTTTTTGCCTTTTGGCCCTGTGGCTGGTTATTTTTTTTCACAAATACCTGGAGCGGGAAAAAGCCGCGCTTCTGGCTGCGGCCGGCGTCATGGCGGGCCTGGCTTGTTTGCAGCGTTATATCGGCGCCTGCCTGGTTATGGCGGCGGTCTTTCTTTTGCTTGTGCGGCCGAGCAGAACGGGGTTTTTGCAAAGGATAAAGGAGTGCCTGCTTTTCGGGACCATCGCCTCCGCCCCGGTTTTTGCGTGGATGGCCAGAAACTATGTGACCGTCTCCTATCTTACCGGGCCGCGCAAGCCTTCCGGCCACAATCTTTTTGAAGTCCTCAATACATTCGGCGCCACGGCCGCTTATTTGGTTTATCCGTGGGACATGTCCAAACCGCTTAAGGCCCTCCTGATTTTTGCGGCGGCGGGATTTATGGGATTAGCATTCAAAAAAGCCGGCGGCGTTTCCATGGCCGTCAATTCCTTCAAAAAGTGGACCTTCCCCTGGACTTTGGGAGTGATGACCGCCGCTTACATCAGCGCCATCTTTTTGACCTATTTGAACACCCTTCTCGACGACTCCGCAACGCGTTACATAGCCGTTTTTTATTTCGGAATCATCATTTTGGCTTTCTGGCTTTTTGACCGGGCTTCGTCAACAAAGGACGCTAAATCCCCGGAGCGGACAAAAAGCATTATCATGCTTGTGTGTGCAGCGTGGCTGGCGGCGGGACTTGTTGGATCGGTAAAGAATGCCGCGGATTTGCACAATGCCGGCGTTGGCAACTACCATGAAAAAAAATGGGCGGACTCGGGGACGGCGCAATGGATAACGGAAAACCCTCCCACAGGAAGGGCTTACAGCAACCTCGCCCATTTTGTCTATTACAAGACAGGCGCCGAATGCCGTCTGTTGCCGAAAGAGCGGTCAAAGCTCGACATGCTTCACGCCGACGTCCTTGAAAACGGCTCCGTGCAGGTGATCTGGTTTAACGCTGCCAATCGAAAGCCTGACTATAGCCTGGATTCATTTATGAATAAGTACCGGGTTGTTATCAATGCAGCGCTCAATGACGGAAAAGTCCTAACCCTTTATCCGTCATGAGTGCTGCGCCGCTGTTTTAAAGCCGGCGTCCACTTAATTCGCCTCCGTCTTCAAGCCCTATCTGCAGCGTGCCTCCTCCTGCGTTCACTTTTCTTGTCATGCTGATTTCCTTGTGATATCATGTTTCTATGCATTTGTACGATCGGATGAAATATTGCGTTTTTTAATTCTGTTCAGCCCGGATGGAAAAACCGCCTCACGGACTTGTGGATATTCTATGCTCAAAGACGATGATTACGGCTTTTTGGAAGGAAGGCATGAACCGACTGACGATCCGTTTTGGCAGGAGTCCTGGTATTTCAATTTTGCAGACTCTGAAACCGACACTTACGGACTGACCCGCATTGCGTATTGCCCTTATAAGGGAAAAGCAGACGGATTGTTGCTGGCTTCCATAAACGGGCGGCCCGCCATATTATACCCGGCAGTGGGCAAATCTTTGCAATCCAGGGAGGTTTTCATCAACCCGCCTGAGTGCTTGAAAACTAGAGGCCTGGAGTTTGCCTGCCGCTCCCCCATGGGCCGTTGGGACTTGAGGTTAAAAACCCGAAACGTGGAAATGAACCTGGCTTTCAAGGCGATAACCCCCATGCACATGTTTCCGGAAGTGATTACCACGGACGGAAAGTCCGCCGCCGCCAGGCATTACGAACAAGGCGGCGCGGTCAACGGCGTGATTCGCCGGAAAGGAAAGAAAAGCGAGATCAACGGCATGGGGCAGCGCGATCATTCCTGGGGCCCCAGGCACTGGTCCGGGGTGGGATCGTGGACCTGGATAAGCGCGCAATTCTCCTCGGGCTGGGCTTTTAATTACTGGAACCTGGGAGAGGGGTCGCCGGCGAAAACCTGCGGGTTTCTGGGCGACGCAAAAGGAAGCGTGGATTTGATCCAGGGAGAGGCGGAGTGGAAAAAAAAGGACGGCTCCGGCCTGAATCTTACCATAACCCCGGAAGGCCAGTCAGTCAGGGAAATTGCTTTTCAGGGAAGGACCCGCTGGTCTTTGTTCAAAGACGGAGCAATCATTAATGAGAATTTCGGCGTTTTTTCCTGCAACGGCGAGCAGGGCGTCGGCGTAGTAGAGCGTCTGTATAAACCGCGTTTCGGCTTGGCGAGCTACTTGCCGGAAGTCCCCAAAATGGTCGCACTAGGCCTGCAAAGCCTGTAAGAGAAGAGTTATGGCGCTTAAATCCAATCCCTTATGGACGCCCATCTCCAAACGAACCAAACCGTCTATCGAACTTCAGGGCGGAAAAGGGGCCAACCTGGTGCGTCTGGCAAGGGCCGGATTTCCCGTTCCGGGCGGAGTGATTCTAACCACCCGGCTGCTGAAAAACGCCGACCAAAGCAATTTGTCCCGGTTGCAAAATCTGATTTGCAAAGCCTTGGCCTCCTTTCCCGCCCAAACCCAATGGGCGGTGCGTTCGTCAGGAACCTCCGAGGACGGCCATCAGGCCTCGTTTGCAGGCCAGCACGATACCTTTTTGAACGTCCCGCGGGATGAACTGGCCGCCCGGGTTCTTGATTGCCTGGACTCCTCAAGATCCCTCCACGCAGACGTTTATCGCGATAAAATGGAGCAATCTTCTTCATCCTCCATGGCGGTGGTGATTCAGGCCATGGTCAACGCCCAGTGCGCCGGAGTGTTGTTTACAAGGCACCCTGTGCTGCCCCATGTGGATTGCATTGTGGTGGAAGGCATTCCCGGTCTGGGCGAGGACTTGGTCTCCGGGCGAAAAAATCCCGACCGGCTGGAATTGTCCCGTTCGGGAAGGCGTTTGGAGGCTGTTTTTTACAATCCAAACATGCAGTGCCTTGACGCCGTGGGCGATGCCATTTTCTGCGAAGCCGCAAACACTATAGAGAAAGCCATGGCCGCCCCCCAGGATGTGGAATGGGCTTATGACGGCCGAAAATTGTGGATTCTCCAAACCCGGCCCATAACCACCTTAAAGCGCCCTTCCAAGGTGTGGACCCGGGCCTGGGGCGACGAGTTCTGGGCCGAGGCCACCACGGATTTGCAATATACGCTCATGGGGCGCTGGATCAGGGACGACTACATCAGAGATCTTGGCCGCATTTGCGGGTGGGACTTTTTATCCCGGGTGGAGCCCTTTGAACGGATTAACAGCCACGTGTATTTCAATCCCGAGTACATGCGCAGGCTGCTGCGCTTGGTTCATCCGGCCATGCGCATGGAGCGGCAACTGAACTGGATGCCGCCTTATTGGCGGGCCGAGGCCTCTTCCATAAAATTCCGGCCTGCCGCGCTTGCGCTGAGCCTGCTTAGATCCTCCCTGGCGGACAAAAATTCGGGCATGCTTTCCCATTACAAACGATTGCCCAAGTACCTCAAGCAAGTGCAGGAGACGCTTATTCCCGAGCTTGGGCAAGACTTCTCCCCCCTGAGCGACAAGGAGTTATGGCAAAGGCTTATGCGGAACGACCGCATGGGCAGGGCGCATTTTAAGTTCGTGCGTTGGGGCCTGGGCTCCTATTTGGCGCCTACCCGGATGATCTGCGCCTGGATTTGTGAAAACTGGACCTCCCGCACCCAGACCGCCGACCCGGAAGGTCATTATTTTGAAATGCTTCTCACCAGCCCGCAGGGAAACAGCACCACCCGGGTCAATGAGGAAATTGAGCAGCTAAGCCGTTTGGCCTCAAAGATTCCCGGTCTGCGGGAGCGTTTGATCTGCTCGCCGGACTTACCCTCCCTGGATGACATCGTGGCCATGCCGGAGTCAAAATCCTTTGTCTCGGAATTTAATGGCTTTATCCAACGCCACGGGCATCGCGGCAGTTCCCGGGAAACCCGCCTTCCCCGGTGGATGGACGATCCGAGCCTGATTCTTAACAACATTCTTGCTTTTGCAGCGTCCGGCATGGAAGGAAGCAAAGTAGGGAAAACAAAGGACCGAAAAGACTCCTGGCTGCAAGAGGTAAGGCGGCAGCCCGGCGGCTGGTGGAAAAGGGCTATTGCGGAAAAGTCTTTGTCTCTGGCCAGGGAATACGTTAGATACAGGGAGAATCAGCGCTACGCTCTGGACTACATCCTGGCGGACATGCGCCGCGTCATCCTGGAGATGGCGTCAAGATTAAAAACAAAAGGCCTGCTTAAGCAGGAAGACGACATATTTTTTGTAACTTATAATGAGTTGAAATCCTTGTGGGACGGCGCCGCTTCAATGCCTCCGGATGTGGAGGTCAGACGGGCGGGCTTTTTAAAGGACTCCTCCCGGCTTCCTCCTGAATGGATTTTGGATGGAGAGCCTTTTCCCAAAAAAAGGGTTGCGGCGAAAAACGGCTTTCGCGGAACTCCAGCCTCGCCCGGCTCCGCCAAAGGAACGGCCCGGGTTGTGATGCGGGTGGAGGATTTACGGAGCGTACGCCAGGGGGACATCCTGGTGGCGCCCAATACGGACCCCGGCTGGACCCCGGTTTTCGGGCTGATTTCCGGCCTGGTCGTTCAGACGGGCGGCATGCTTTCCCATGCGGCTATCGTAGCCAGGGAATACGGCATCCCGGCCGTAACCGGCGTGGCGGAAGCCTGCCGCAATATCAATACAAACGACTATCTTGAGGTCAACGGCAGGGACGGGACCGTTGCAATATTGAATTTCACCGGGGATGAGCAAGCCCGGGCCATATAATGCGGAGGCGCCAGAATGGACCCTAAAAGTCCCAGGAAACAGCAAAAGCCTTTTGATCAGAGCATACGTTATAAGTTAATGCTCATCCAGTCGGTTATTTTCGTTATTCCCGCTTTTGCCATCGCCTATTTTTTGTATGAAAAAAAGATTCTGCTCGATTATTACAATGCGCTTATCTTCATCTTTGTTTTGGCTCTTATTCTGGGCGGATTCATCCTGCTGCGCCAGATTCTGGACCGCGTGGCGGACCTGGCTGAATTCGGCAAAAAAGTGGAGCAGGGAGACTCCACAGCCCTGGCAGCGGCGCAATTCGAAGACGATGAGCTTGGCGAAATTTCCGGAACCATAAACAACCTGATAGCCAAGCTGGAAAAAACCACGGACAGGGCCAATCAGAGAGTCATAGAGCTTTTGTGCATTAAGGAGTTCGCCGACGCCGTACGGGAGGAGCGCAGCAAGACCAAGCTCATGCATCTGCTTTTGGAAAAAGCCATGGCGGCCACGGGCTCAGCCTCCGGGGCTGTGTTTATCAGGGACGAGAGAGGGTCCAACTTTTCCTTGGTGGATTCCCGGGGCGTGGATCCCGTCCTTGCCCTGGATTCCGGCGCCCAGATGATGGAACTGGTGAAATCCGGCGAGATGGGGCCTGGCAGTCCGACTTTTGTCGCTCCCTTGATTGAGCAGGATC
The DNA here is from genome assembly GCF_000429905.1 of Desulfatibacillum aliphaticivorans DSM 15576. Lineage (NCBI taxonomy): Bacteria > Pseudomonadati > Thermodesulfobacteriota > Desulfobacteria > Desulfobacterales > Desulfatibacillaceae > Desulfatibacillum > Desulfatibacillum aliphaticivorans. The sequence continues at coordinate 160,904 of NZ_KE386983.1, forward strand.
GAATGATCGGCGTTATTGCGTTGGGCGCCAAGCAGGGCGGGGCGCTTTTCACCGAGCAGGACCAAAACGTGCTTTCCATTATGAAGGACCATCTTTCTTCAGGGTGCGAGGCCGGATACCTGGACAGCGAACTGCAGGACAGGGTCCGGGAATTGAACAAACGCACCGAAGACCTGGAAGAGGAGATCAGAATACGCCAGGAGACGGAGGACAAGCTCCGCAGCATTTTGGAAAGCTCCTCGGCCATATCCATTGTGTCCACCGATCTGGATCAAATTATTCGATACTGGAATAAGGGCGCTGAAAATATTTTCGGATTCACGGCCGAAGAAATGATCGGCGAGAAAATCACCAAGATTTATGTGGACGATCCCCAATCCAGGGAGATTTTGTCCCAGGCCAGAAATCACGTCATAGAAAACAAGGACGCCACGTCCTGTGAAGTCCGGGAGCTTTCCAAGGAAGGCTCGGACAAGTGGGTCAGGCTTAATCTTTCCGCTAGAATGGACCAGGACAAAAATGTCATCGGGCTTTTGGGAATAGGAGAGGACATCACCGAGCGCAAACAGCTTGAACAAATGCTCCTGCACGCCCAAAAAATGAAAGCCATCGGCACGCTTGCCGGAGGCGTGGCCCACGACTTCAACAATATCCTCACCAGCGTCAGGGCCTACACCGAACTGGCCCAGTTCCGCATTGACAACCAAGGCGCGGTGCAGGAAAGCCTGGACCAGATTATGAACGCCACGGACCGGGCCAAGGAGATGGTCAAGCAGATCCTGAATTTCAGCAGGCAGACGGGGGAAGAGAAAAAACCCGTGCAGCTCGGGCCTGTGATCAAGGAAGCCGTCACCCTTTTAAAGGCCGCCCTTCCTTCCACCATCGATGTCGTCATGGCGCTTAAGGAGTGGGAGTGCATTATTCACGCCGACGCCACCCAGGTGCATCAGATCATCATGAACCTCGGAACAAACGCGGCCCACGCCATGGTTCAGAGCGGCGGGATTTTGCATTTTTCCATGATCCGCGAGGAAGTGGACAGAAAGACCGCCGCAAAGATTCCCGAGCTTAAAAGCGGAAACTATATCAAATTGCGGGTTCAGGATACCGGGTGCGGTATGGAGCCCGAGGTTATGAAGCATATCTTCGACCCCTACTACACAACCCGGGAAACCGGAAAAGGCTCGGGCATGGGGCTGGCCGTGGTTTACGGAATCGTCAAGCAGCACGGCGGCGCCATTGTCGTTAAGAGCAAGCCCGGAAAAGGGACTTTGTTCGACGTTTATTTTCCCATCGTGTCCGAGCGTCCCAAAAGCAGTCCCAGAAAAGCAACGGACATTCCTCACGGGACGGAGTCCATTTTGTTCGTGGACGACGAATTGGCGGTTACCGAGCCCTATCTGCGCATCCTGGAGGATTTGGGTTATACGGTGACAGGGTTTACGGACGGCATGGAGGCTCTGGAAGCCTTTAGAGCAAACCCGAGCCATTACGACCTGATTATTTGCGACATGACCATGCCTAAAATTACCGGAGAAATGCTGGCCCAAAGAGCCAAGGACGTCCGCAGCGACATCCCCGTAATTATTTGTACAGGGTATTCCGACGCCATGAGCGAAGAAAAAGCCCGGGAAATGGGAATCCAGGCTATGCTGCCCAAGCCTTTGGCTGTGGAGGAGCTTGCCGCGGCGATTCGAACGGTTTTGGCGGGCAAATCCTATAACGCAGCCTAAGGGAAGCCTTGACAAAATCCTGGGCTTGGAACATATTCCTACGAGTGGTCAATTCGGAGGGGCCTGACGGCCCCTTTCTTGCCTCTGCCTGTCCAATCAAACATTCAAGGGGGGTACTGTGCGGCGATTGCTTAAATGCCTTTTGGGGGGGATTATGGGAATGGCTTTGCTTTCCGGCTTGGGAGGATGCGCTGCAAAGCATCTGGCGGTTAACGCCGAAAACATCCGGCCGGAGGTCCAATTGGAAAATCAAACAATGACAGCCGGGTTCGCCAGGGTGGACATCACCCCCGGCCCGGGCATGCCCATGGGCGGCTATTCCATGATGGGCAAGCAGGGCATGGGGTATCGCACCAAGTTGTACGCCCGGGCTGTTTACATCAAGCCGAAGCAGGGCAGGCCCGTCTGTCTGGTTCAATGCGATCTGCTGGCCGGCTCTCTGGCCGTGCACCATAAGGCTGCTGAGATTGTTGCGCAAAAAACGGATGTGGAGCCCGCCGGATTTGTAATGGCCGGAACCCACACTCACAGCGCGCCCGCCAATTTTTTCGGCAGCAATTTTTATAATAAATTCGCTTCCGCCAAAAAGGGTCTGGAGCCGGATTTTTTTGAATTTCTTTGCGACCGTATAGCCATGGCGGCCGTCCAGGCTTATGAAAACCAGCGGCCTGCAAAAATAGCCATCGGCTCTGTGGACGTATACGGCGCCACTCGAAACCGCAGCCTGCCCGCTTATTGGCGGAACGCCAACGTGACGGACGAGCCTCCGGCCGATCAGGCGATCAATCCTTTGCTGCACATGATTCGGATAGATTGCAAGGCGGACGACGGGGCCTATCACCCGGCCGGGGCGTTTACGAATTTTTCCATCCATCCCACGGCCATCAGCACGGGCAACATATTGTATAACGGGGACGTTTTTGCGTACATCGAACGGGAAGTGGAATGGGGAATCAAAAAGGCTTACAACACTCCCTTTGAGCCGGTTCATGCCGCCTGCAACATGACCCACGGGGACAACACCCCGGAGATTCCGCCTGAGATCGACGAAGGCTTTATCGAAGCCAAACGGGTGGGTAAGATTGTGGGGCGGGCCGCCATGGATTTGTTCACATCCCTGGACGGCGAACTCAATGACGATGTTCCGGTCGGCTATTTCGCCAAGGAACTGGACGTGCTGGAAAGCCCAGCCAAAGCGGACGCCGCCGTCTGCAGCCGGGCGGTTGTGGGGTGCGCTCTTACGGCGGGCGCCACCTCCCGGTACACGCCGGTCCTGCACAAAATGCCTCTTTTCGCCCCTGGATGGCCGCGCAAGGTGTTCACCCACGGCTGCCAGGCGGAAAAGCGGGTGGTTGGCGGCCCGTTTCAATACCTGATTTTACCCCGGGAGGATTTTCCCCACGTCCTCTTTCTGCAGACCATTCGGATCGGGGACGTTGTCATCATGCCCATTCCTTTTGAAACGTGCATGGAGCAGGGGGCGCGGATCGCGGCATCGGTGAAGGAAAGCGCCGAAAAAGCCGGCATGGAGGGCGTGAGCCATTATTATGTCATGAGCTGCTCCAACGGTTATTGGGGATACGTAACCACGCCCGAGGAATACTCCCTGCAATATTACGAAGGCGGCCATACCTTGTACGGCCCCGGGACCGGCGCATTTTTAGCGGCCCATCTTTCGGATATGGCGAAAAGCCTGGCTTCCGGCGATCAGGCCCCGGATTTGCCCTCCTCATGGGCCTTTGATTTAAAAACAAAGCATTATCTGATCAAAAAGGACGCTCCGGCGGAGGAACGAAAGGTGATCGGCCGGCCGGTCTATGAGCCGGAAGGCGACAACCTGGAAGCCTGCTGGACTGTATCCTGGGAGGACCTGCCGCCGGGCGTCATGGCGTTCGACCGCCCCATTGCTTCCGTGCAGGAGATGGACGGCGATCAATGGCGCGTCCTGACAAAGGAAGGAGAGCCCATTGACGACTCGGGCTACGACATCTCCGTCCAATTTGTTAAGATGAATTCCAAGACCGGCATGGGAATATACCAGGCGACCTGGCATGATCCGGTTAAGGAAAGCGGCAGGAAATTTCGCTTTGCCATTGCGCCGGGTGAACAGGGAGAGTATATTTTCTCCGACACCTTTAACTGAGCCGGTTTGCGCATCACTCAACGGGGGAACGTCGGCGCGCGCATTCCGGCAGCTAAGGAAATCATCGGATTATGGCGGATTTTATAGCAACCAGCCGGAAAGCCCACCTTCTGATTTTATGTTGCCTGACCATTGCGGTTTTTGCCAATTCTTTGGAAAGCCCCTTTATCTGGGATGACGAAAGGCTGATTCAGGATAACCCGTGGATAACCGACGCGAGGAACATCCCCGCGTTTTTCTCTCCGGATTATTGGGACCAGCTTCATCCCATAAAGAGTTCGTCCCAATACCGCCCTGTGCGGGTTTCGTCCTTTGCCCTGGATTACGCCGTTTGGGGCGAAAATCCCACGGGCTATCATTTGACCAATTTGCTGCTGCATCTGGCCAACGTCGTGCTGCTGTATTTTGCGGTCTTTTGGCTCCTGGGCGGAAAAAAGAAGGAGCAAGACAAGGGCGCCTTGCTGATTCCCTTTGTCTGCGCGTTGCTTTTCGCCATCCATCCCATCCACAGCGAAGCATTGAACCTGATTAAAAACCGGTCCGAGCTTCTGGCCTTTTTGTTTGTGCTGAGCGCCTTGGCCCTGTTTGCAAAGGCAAAGGACAGGGACGGGCTTTCATACGTGCTGTATCTGGCCGGGGCCCTGGCCTGTTTCTTTTTGGCCCTGGCTTCCAAGGAAACCGCGCTGGTGCTTCCGTTTTTAGCCCTTTGGCTTCTTTGGGTGTTTGACCGGGAAAAAGGCTTTTTATCCAATGGATTTCAAGTCCTGCCCATGTTCGTGCTGATGGCGGGATTCGCAGCTTTTCGTATTTTGGTTTTTGAATCCCCGGAGGCGGAGCCCCGGACGGTATTGGAGCTGGCGGCGCACGCGTCCATTATATTCAAGACTATCGGCGCTTACGTCTTCATGCTGGTTTTGCCTATAAACCAGACCGTGGACATCCCCATGCCGGCCAGTCTGGCCTCTCCGGACGTGTTGATCGGCTGGGCATTCTTGATCTCTGCTTTGGTCTACGCATTCAAAACATGGAGGAAAAACCCCGAGTACCTGTTTGCCTTGGGATGGATCGCCCTGACCCTGGCGCCCGCCTCCAACCTGCAATATCTGGAGTCCCGGCCTCTGGCCGAGCAACGCCTGTACATGCCTTCCGCCGGCTATTGCCTGATTTTGGGGATTTTGCTCGTCCGTCTTATGAGCATGGACCGCAAGGCTCTAAAAAATCTGGGCGTCGGGCTGGCAGTCGCGCTTGCCGCAGTTTATGTCGGGGGAACGTTTTTTCAAAACAGTTTATGGAGAGAGCCCGTCAAGTTATGGACCAGAGCTTTGCAATACGTGCCGGACAGCCCCCGCCCATGGTATAATCTGGGCAACGCCTATATGGCGAAAAGAATGTACACCGAAGCGGTTACGGCCTTTGAAAAAACGTTGGAACTGGACCCGGGGGACCCCGACGCCCTTAACAACCTGGCCTGCGCCCAGGTTAGTCTGGGCCTTTTGGACGAGGCCACGGCGAACGTCCGAGAAGCCCTGAAAACCGATCCGAACAGCGCGGTCGCCTACTACAACCTTGGCAACGCCATGGCCAAAAGCAATCGCTTGTCCGAGGCGGTCATGTATTACGACATGGCCGTGGGCCTGAAGCCGGACTTCCCCATGGCCCAATGCAACCTGGGCTACCTTCTTTATAAAATGGGCAACCCTGAAAAAGCCAAGGAGCGCTTGTCCATTGCTTTGGCTTTGGACCCGGAAAACGCGCTCATCCAAACTGTCATGGCTAATGTGCTGTCTGCGGAGGGAGACCTGGAGGAGGCCCGCGTCCATTATCAAAAAGCTCTGGAACTGGAGCCTGATCAATCCCAGATTCATTACGCATACGGCAACCTGCTTTCCAAGCTCGGGGAGGTGGACCAGGCCGAAGAGCAGCACAGGGCGGCCCTGGAAAACGACCCGGAAGATCCCAGGTTCCACGCCAACATGGCCAACACCCTTTCCCGCCAGGGAAGATACGGCGAGGCCATGACCCACTATCATAAGGCCCTGGAACTGGAGCCCGGCAACGCCATGATTCACACAAACATGGGCATCGCCCTGGCGGATCAGGGCAAGGTGGATGAGGCGGCCTCCCATTTTAAGGCGGCCATGAAAAATCAGCCGGATTTCGCCCCCGCCTATTACAACATGGGGTTTGTTCTGGCCAAGCAGGGACGGCATCAGGAAGCCTTGGAGTACTTTGGCAAGGCCGTGGAGATCAAGCCGGATTACGGCCAGGCCTACTATGAGGCGGGCAATTCTTTGGTCCATACGGGGCATTTGAACGAAGCCGTGCAAAGCTATAAAAAGGCCCTGGAGCAAGAGCCGGATAACCCGAAGATTTTGCATAACCTGGGCATTGTATATGCCCAGGGCGGTGAACTGGAAACCGCCGTGGATTATTTTGAAAAGGCCCTGGCCCTGCAGCCGGACTACCACGAGGCCGCCAAACATCTGGAGCAGGCGAAACAGCTTATGGAGTCGCAAAAATGATTTGTCCCAACTGCGCCCAGCCCATGGAAGAGGTCTTGGTGCAATCAACAACCGTGGACGTATGCACAAAAGGGTGCGGCGGCATGTTTTTTAATTACCAGGAACTGGAAAAAGCCGGGCGCGCCAGAAAAAATGATCCCGCGGTGCTAAGCGAGACGGGCGCCCTTTCCGCAAGGTATAAAAAGAATCTGCAATGCCCTTTTTGCAGGGCGAAAATGAACGCCCGAAAAATAAGCCGGGACATTGAGGTGGTTGTAGATGTCTGCTCCCATTGCGGGGGCTTGTGGCTGGACAAAGGCGAGTTCGACAGCATTTGCCGGGCTGCCGAGCAGGGCGCGCCCTTTCCTTCGGGCTGGAAGCCCATAGAAAATAAATCTGCAAGCTGGGTGAAGAGTTCCCAAAACTCAGGCGCCTTGGAATTTATTGCTGATTTTTCGTTTGATGTTGTTTTGGATATATTTTGGGGGCTGCTTGATTAGGGACCCTCAAAATACAGAATCAATAAAAAAACGCCAAAGGATCTGTGCTTCAATCCTTTGGCGCGACATTTTTGGGTTTATGGAAAACGCTGGTTATTTTTGATACCACTGGCCTTCGGCGTTTTGGAGCCAGTGGCCCGGGTCGGCTCTTTCCCCCAGTTGGATGGCACGGCGTTGGCCCACCAGTTCGGGAGTGGTTCCCTGTTTTTGGGCGATGTATGCATAAACCTGCTTGCGGTCCGCGTTTTCCGCGTTGACCAAATCCTGGCCTTCCCTGGAAGATCCTCTGAATTCAAGATAGCCTTGATTGTTTTCGCCGATAATCCCTTTGGCTTTTAACTGCTCCAAGGCGGGCAATCGCGAAGCCATGCGTTCTTTAATGCCTTCTCCAAAGCTGGCGCCTGCAAAGGCGAAAGCCGTAACCAGAAACATGGCTATGAACGCTGTAAAAATCCTTTTATTCATAATGCTTCCTCCTGTGCATTTTTATTCCGTGGTTTTGGTCGTGGGGGAGGCGGAATCCTGATTGGCTTCCATGTTATCCAGGTCGCCGAAGAAGTCGTCCAACGCCTTGTCCACCTTGACGTTTACGTTGACATTCAGGTTGACTTCCATGGGCGCCACCTCAATGCGATGTTCGGTCCTGCATCCTGCTGTTATCAGAAGCAGGGCCGCCGCCGTAAAGATAAAAACGTTTTTGGTCATTTTGCTTTCTCCCGGCCTGTTAGGTCGCGGCGCAGAGCGATTCGTGCGCCTTAAAAGTAATCCTTCAGTTTAATGCCGTATTTTAAAATCAGGTCCAAGGGCAGTTTGATGTTCAAATTGAGCTTAATGCCCTGGAATATGGCTCCCTTTTCCGGGTTGTCCACTTTTTGGAAGTTTCCGGTTTTGGGGTCCGGAACCAAAGGCAGCGGCCCCGAAGGCTTGCCGTCAAGCTGGAGCTTGAGCATCAGGTTTTCGCCTTCCGAATTGATTTCCAGCTTGGCCCATTCGTATTGATAATCCTCCAGCGCCAGCTTGGCAAGGGCTATCTGCCCGGCCTGGGGCGTGCCGGAGTTGATTCCGTTCATGAAGTCGTCGCCGCCCTTGATCTTCAAGGCGCCGCCGTCTCCGGGCGTGGAGTACAGGTGGCCCTGGTCAAAGCGGAAATTGCCGTCGGTAATGCGCACGGGCACAATGCCGTTCAGGCTGCCTGAACCGTTGGCGCTGGGCGCTCCCAGTTGCTTGAGAAGCTCCACAAAGTCCAGCCTGTCGCAAAATAGAAGAAGTTCATAGTCCGAAACCCCGGCCTGCAAGTGGATGGCGGGGCTGTACACCCGGCCCTTGCACCAGCTAAAGCTGCTGCGTTCCACAAAAAAGGACTGGGGGCTTTCCACAATGAACTCCACCCGGCCCTTGTTTATCTGAATATTGCCGGCCTTGATGGAGTCAAAGGAAAAGACCTGCCTGGGTGCGCTGCGCACCGCAACCAGATCCTCCATGTTCAGGGACAGGCTGACGCCGTTCATTTCCATCTGGTATTCTGGCGCCTGGATCTTTCCGCCCGTCAATGAGGCTTCCATGCCGGTTTCCAGCTTACCCCTGTTGAACGAAGCAAAGCCTTTGACCGTCAACAGCCCGTCGAAGGTATAGCCCTTTAACCCGTCGGCGAAGCGCTTCATGTCCAGGCCGGAAATCTGATGGCCATCCACCCCGAAGTGGGAATTGAGCTGAAACTCTCCATTATCGTCCAGGCCAGCATTGCCTCCGAATTCGATATTAAGCCCGGGAATTAAAAGGTCCGGGTGATTTCCGGCCAGGGACAGGAACATGTCCTTGCGCTCCAGGTCCATGGAGGCGGAGCCGAGTCTTTTTCCGGCTAAGCTGATGGACCTGATGGAAAGGCTTCCCTGATCCGTCTGTGAAGGATAAGTAAACGGCATTTTCCCCTGTATCCCGGAGGCCTGGAATTTAGGGCTGATGCCCCAAACCCTGGCGTCTTTAAACTCGGTTACGGCGCTTACAACAGGTTCTTTGCCGGGCGCCAACACCACCTTGCCAGTGCAGTCCAGGCCCGGAATTGTCGCCTGGGCGACGCCTGTTTCTACATTTATGACGGGCAGGGATGCAAAAAAGTCTACAACCATTGCTCCTTTGTCGTCGGTCGCGCCATGGGCTTTCCATTCAGGCTGGGCGACAAACGCGATGGCTGCTTCGTGTATTAGGGTGATGTCCTTTTTCGGAGGAATGTTTTTTATGGAAAATTCCAGCTTGCCGTCGCCGGACCGGGCCGCCGTGAACTCCACCTTGGCCTGGGCCGGGGTTTCCATGGAAAAAGGCAGATCCGGCAGCGCGCGGACTTTATAATCAAACCCTCCGGACGCCGTCAGGCCTCCGTCCTTCAATAGAACGCTTGTTTGCAGGGCCGGAATCTCCACATTGACCGGTTGGGAAATGTGAATATTTTCCAGGGCCAGGTCGGCTTGATTATTCTGAAACGAGGCCTTTAAGGTCAGGGGATTTTCCTGGGTCGAGACAAGCCTGACCGGGCCGGAGAGGATTTGCCCCTGGATAAACGCCGCCGAACCGGATACGGGCGCCAATTCCGCCTCATTCCAACCTCCCTGGGCGTTCAGTTTAACCCCTCCCTGCACCAACACGCCGGAAAGACGATGGATGAGGTCGCCGAATCGTCCGGCGTCCAAAACGTCCGAATCCAGGCGGACTTCCATGTTCCGGGCGGGGAGATTGATTGCGGCGTTGCATGCGATATCCTGTCCCCGCGGGAAGAGTTTCACATTGCAGTCAAACACTCCGGCGCCGCGCGTTATAAGGTCTGCGGCCAGGGCCAAACGATAGGCCTTGCCGCCCCAATCCAGGTTGACGGACGCGCTGTCCAGGCTGATGGCGCCGATTTCCACGGGCAGCTTTTCCGGCAAAGCAGGTGCGCTGTCGTCCTCCTGGGATTTGGAAGCGGGAAGCTCCAAATCTCTTAACGAAAAACTTTCCCCGTCAAATTGGGCGTAAACCTGAACGCCGGCGATTTTTATGGATTTGACTTTTTTATGGAGGAGGTCCCAGGGGGAGTAATCCGCCTGAACGGACGCGATGGTTGCAGCGGGCGCCGCCGGATCGCCTAATACAACGGAGCCTATGTCGGCCCGGAACAAGCTGATGTTTCTGACTTCCAGGCTGAGGTTATCGATCCCGGCTTCCCCGGCGTAAAAAGGCAGTTGTTTTTCCACCATGCCCGGCAAGGCCCACCACAGACCCAAGCCTGTGCCTATGATCGCCAGCAGCAGAATCCACAAAACCATTTTGATTTTGGAGCCTAAAGCCATGGAGGCGTCTTCTCAATCAGCCGGGCTGCAACGCCGGGTGTGCAAGGGCAGGCTGCGCTGCTTTGCCTGCAACATAGTCGAATATGAATCCAGCCTTTCGAACCTGTTGAACTATGGTATTAGTTTCGGCGCCCTGTCAACCATTTCTGCAGAAAACAAGGGCGCCGTCCCCCTGAAAAAAAAAGGAGGCCCCATTTTTCCGGGCCTCCCTTTGGCGTGCGGCGGATTCGCCGATTTATTCGTAAATTTTTTCGTCCGGAGCTTCGGCTTCCTCGGCGTCCAACTCCATGTCCCGAACTATGTTAGCCTGCTTGGATTTATAGAAATCCTTGTACCATTCGTGGGCGATGACCATGGACATGACTTCGTTGGAGCCGGTCCAGATGGTCGCCAGACGCAGATCCCGGTACATCCTCTCCACGGGGAACACGTTGGTGTAGCCAATGCCGCCCATGACCTGCATGGCGTTGTGAACCACCTTCTGGCAGGATTCGGTGACGAACTTTTTGGTTTCCGAAACCATGCGGCGGGTTTGCCCGGCATACGGGGCTATGTCCGCAGAGCGGCCCGTGGTGTATACCAATGACCGGCAGGCGTCCAGAAGCATGGCGGCTTCGGCGATCTGAAAATTGACGCCCTGGAAATTATTGATAGTCTGGCCGAAGGCTTTGCGCCGGGTGGTGTAGCCCGTGGCTACATCCAGGGCCGGCCTGGCGGACCCGATGGTCATGGCGGCCGTGCCCAGGCGCTCGGGAATCATCATGGTGGTGAAAACCGGATAGGCGCCGTGCACCTTGCCCACCACGTTTTCCTTGGGCACCTTCACGTCCTTGAACACAATGCGGCCTGCGCCGCCGCCGCGGCAGCCCATGAGCCCGTAAAGATATTCCACGTTCACGCCGGGGCCGCGATCCACAATCAGGCAGGAAAGGGATTCCTGGGGCTTGGCATCGGGGTTGGTCTTGGCGTAGACCAGGAAATAATCCGCGCCCTCGGCGCCCACGATAAAGCGCTTCTGGCCGTTCAGGATGAAGTGGTCCCCCTTGTCCACCGCCGTAGTGGTTGCGCCGAAAAAGTCCGATCCGCCCCGGGGCTCGGTCAGGCATTCCGCCGCAAAAATGTCGCCGGCCAGCAACGGCTTGACGTATTTTTCCTTTTGCTCGTCCGTGCCGTGGAGGCAAATGGCGTCGCAAACCAGGTCCGCGCCCACGCCGAAGGTGCAGGAAAAAATATAGCCCAGGGTTCCGATTTCCTCCACTACCGCGGCGGAGCCGGCCCAGGACATGCCCCGGCCGCCCCATTCCTTGGGATGGCGCACGCCCAACAGGTTGCGGCGGCCCGCTTCCTGCAAAAATTCCTTGGGGAACTTGATCTTGTCCGCGTCCATGTCCAGGATCATTTGGCGCGGAATGGTTTTGACAAACTCCCTGGCCTCGTCCCTGGCTTTTATTTCCTCTTCGTTCAGCAGAAAGTCAAACATGTCATTTACCTCCTTGAAGTTGATCCAATTTGTTTTGAAGACGTTTGCGCATGGCCATCATTTCTTTTTCCAAAAGCAGCAATTCCTCCTTGCGGATGCGAATTTCCTCCAGCTTTTGGGCGCCGTACGCCATGGATTTTTCGATCTGATCCCTCTCGTCCATGTCCATATCCGCCATGCCGATCATCTCCGCGATTTCATCCAGGGAGAAGCCAAACCGCTTACCCCGCAGGATCAGGCGCAGCCTGGCCCTGTCCTTGGGGCTGTATACCCGTTGGTTGCCGGGAGTGCGGGCGGGGGAAATCAGGCCCTTTTGCTCGTAAAAGCGGATGGTCGGGGCGCTGATATCCAGTTGTTCGGCCAGTTGGGAAATGGTGAAAGAGGCTTTATCTTGTTTGGGGGGTTGGGTCACGTCGCCTCCAATATTTAAAGTTGAATTTAACTTTAATAAGGTTCGCGGCGCAGGTCAAGAAAAATCAGAAGACGTCGGCTTATGGATAAAAACGGGGAACGCAAAGAGCGTCCCCCGGAGATAAAAGAACATCCGTTCAAATTGGAACGAGCCGTGCGAATATAATCAGGGCGCCTCTATAGCCCCCACGTCGCCCTTGCCGTTTACCGGGCGGGGCGTCGCCAATTGATCCTGGGTTTCCAAGGTGCTTTTTCTGCCCGGCAGGTTGTAAAAGCGCATGATGATATTGGGGCTGTCAGGCTGCACGCCGGCGTCGAACATGCCCGACCATGCATCGTCGCCCAAAATTTCCGGCCCCATGCCGGGGATGTTTTCCGCTGCCAGGGCCTCGTCCAGCATATGCCAGAAAAAGATGTAAGGATAATTGGAAAGCTCTTTGGGCCAGGTGTCGGCCGGGCCGAACCAGAGCGTGTCCGCCAGGGTCAGGATGGGGTCGCCGTCCGGGTCGGTGTAGGGCTGGACGCCGTCGGTTTCGTCGTCCGAATCCACGGTTTCCAGGAAATCTTCTAAGTCGGCGGTGAACTGGGCTGCGAATCCTTCCAACTTGTAATAATCCTCCACCCGGTCCAGCATGTAAGCCAGGAAGTTGTCGTCCGTTCCTTCCGTCACCCAGTATTCTGCGTAAATTTCCTGGATGTAATATTGGGCAGCGGGAATCTGATCCAATGCCTGGTCCGCTGGTTCATAGTAGAGGGGAACCGGAAGCCCTTCATCCACTCCCTCTGACAGGATGAAACCGTGCTCCACCGGACCGGTCGCCATGTCCAGAACATCATTGATAGCGATGTCGTGGGAGTCTCCTGTTTTGGGATAATGCTTGCGGCACAGGGACATCCAGTCTTTTTCTCCGACGGGGGCCAGAATCTGGCTGAAGTCCAAAACGCCTATGCGATTGAATCCACGGCTTTTAAAAGAAAACACGGTGCCGGTAAAGACGTCTTGGTCGTACACAGCGCCTCCGGATTCATGGACCGTGTTCCCCGCGATGATGCAATGTTCGATCTTCATATCATCCACGGCATGGGCGTTGCCGATGGTGGCCGCCACGCCGCCGGCCATATTGGATTTTCCCAGGGCGTCGGTGCGGGGAGTTCCATGCACTTCATTTTCCGCAATGGTGCAGGATTTCAAGGTCAGGCTGCCGTTGGACATGTACACGCCGCCGCCTCTCCAATAACCCATGCCTAAAAGAAAGGGCGGTATGCCCGAGGCGTCCGCCAGATTTTTGGCGATGGTGGTGTTGGCGACTGTGAGTGTTTTGGAATTGCCGATGCTGCCGCCATCCGAATAGACTCCGGCGCCGTAGGCGAACAGGGCGCTGATATGGTTGCCGCAAATGGAGCAGCGTTCGATAGTGGAGGCTTGGTCTTTGGAGCCGGCGCCCGTGACCGAATAGACCCCTCCGCCCGCCGCGCCGGCGCCGTAAATGGAGTTGCCGCTTATGACGCAATCTTTCAGATCGACGATGTCCGCGTATAAGCCGCCGCCGAAAGAGCCCCGATCCCGGGAGGATTCAAAGTCCCCCTCACAGTAGTTGCCGTATAGGGTGCAGTTCTCCAGGCCGGCCTTCCCCCAGACTGCGACGCCGCCTCCCCTGGCCAGGGTGTAGGGCTGGTCTTCGTTGTCTGCGGAGATGTCTTCGGCAACGCTGCGGCCTCCGGTAATGGTTATATTGTTCATGTACAGATTGCCGTATACTGCCAGAACCCGGGCGTCCTCCGCGCCCGCCCATTCCAGGGTTATGCCGTTGGGCAGGTTGGATGCGTCCAGGACCACGCTTTTCCTGGCGTACAGGGCTGATTTGCCGTAATCCCGGTCAAAATAGCCTTCCAGGTACGAGACCAGCCCGCTTTCCTCCTCCCTCATGCCCATGACTTCGCCTTTGAGGAGGGAATGCTCTTCACCTACGATGGACAACTGGATCACCCCGCCGTCCAGGCTGGAGTCAAAGACGATGGATTGACCGGACGCCGCCTGATTCAGGGCGGCCCTTAAGGTCAAACCCGCCTTGCGGGCCAGGGGGGCGTCGTCCAGGCTGCCCACCACGATGGGCGCCAGAACCGCGGCTGCGTTATCGTCATTATTTTTTTTAGCGATCGGGCCGTCGTCATCGTCATCACAGCCTGAAAATGCGAATACAGCCAATAATAGCAAGCAAATGATGGAGGAAATCCTTTTCATGTCCACTCCCTGGTTGCAGATTAAATTGTGGTTTTGGGGCAATGTGCAAGACCAGAATAATAGGGCAGGACAGGCTGCGGCGCAAGAGCTTTGTTGACCCGGAAGGCGGGGAAGGGATATGAAAGAGCAATTCTAAGCCGTCAAACCTGGATCTGAAATGGAGGGAAATCATGGAAAGCGCATCCTTTAAAGACTTGGCAAGCATTCGTATTGGACACGCCCAGAACGCGGAAGCCGGAACCGGCTGCACGGTGATCATCTGCGACAAGGGGGCGACTCCCGGCGTGGATGTGCGCGGCGGCGCCCCGGGCACCCGGGAGACGGACGCCCTGGACCCGGTGAATCTGGTGGACAAGGTGCACGCCGTGGTTCTTTCCGGCGGCAGCGCCTTTGGCCTGGACGCCTCCGCCGGCGTCATGGCGTATCTGGAAGAGCAGGGCGTAGGCTTTGACGTGGGCGTGACCAAGGTTCCCATCGTGGCCCAGGCGGTTTTGTTTGACCTTTTTGTGGGTGCGCACAACGTCCGTCCTGACAAAGCCATGGGCCTGGAGGCCTGTCAGGCGGCCAAGGTTTGCAATCCCCGGGAAGGAAACGCGGGCGCGGGAACCGGCGCTTGCGTAGGCAAGCTGCTTGGCATGGGACGGGCCATGAAATCCGGGCTGGGAGTTTCCATGCTTCGCCAGGGGGATTTGCTGGTCGGCGCAGTCATGGCGGTCAATTGCCTCGGAGATGTGGTGGACCCGAAAACCGGCGCCGTCCTGGCCGGGCTTTTGGAGGAGGATAAAAAGTCCTTCTCCTCCACTGAAAAAATCATGGCCGGATTTTATGACCAGGACTCCATATTTCCCGGCAATACAAGTATCGGCGTGGTGGTCACCAACGCGATTCTACAAAAATCCCAGGCGACCAAGATCGCCTCCATGTCTCACAACGGCATTGCCCGGACCATGAGTCCGGCGCACACCATGGTGGACGGGGATACGCTTTTTGTCATGGCGACCGGCGAGCAAAAAGCCGAGCCCAGCGTCGTGGGCATGATGGCCGCCCGCGCCGTGGAGCAGGCCGTGGTCCGATCCGTAACCCAAACCCCGGGCGCCTATGGGTTGTTGGGTTATGGGGACTTGATGAAATAGTATCTTTCCTTTTTTACCAGAAAAGCATTTAAGGATGCATAAAAGCTATTTTCCAAGTTGTGGGGTGACTGGCCCTATTGCACCAGCAGTCCGTATCAATCATTTGGGTCTGATAGGCTGTATTCCGAACAAGTGCGCCTGTTGCAGTCACATGTTTGAGGGCTCCTGCACCAGAGGGCTGGATGCCGTTGGGCGTTATCTCCATCTGGATCATGGGCCTTGCGGCGTCCCTGGGCCGACTGACCCGGTTTTGTATGAGTCCAGGTATATTGCTGCTAAAGCGGCGATCCCTCGAAAGTGCGCAGCTTGCAGTTTTTTAGAATTTGAAATGGTTCAAGGATTTATTTGCTCCAAAGATAAGGATATCTGGGGCGATTTTCCCAGGTCATTGGATTGGGGCGCGTGGTCGCCGGATAGTCTCTATTTTGACTTAGGATCTTCGAAAAACGCCACAAAGCAACTCTCCGTATGCTTCCAGAATAATAACCTTGCCGGTTTTATTGAAGAGTACAGGAGGGTAAACCCAGGGCTTTCCCTACAAGAGGCTAAAGCGGATTTTGCCACGTTGAGAGAAATACTCATAAATGCATAAATGGTTAATATTACATATACTACTAATGATATGGAAAACTACATAAACAACCCTGCCTGCACGGGAAGCTGGCCTTTACGGTCCAGGGTGCGGTACTGGATGGCTTCGGACACGTGGGAGGCCTGGATGTCCTGGACGCCTTCCATGTCGGCGATAGTGCGGGCGATTTTAAGAATGCGCTTGTACCCCCTGGCCGACAGCCCCAGCTTGTCCACAGCGGCTTCCAGCAAGGACGAGCACGAAGGATCCACCTTGCAATAGGCTTTCATGTGTCTGCCGTTCATCTGGGCGTTGCAGAATATTTTCGTGCGGGAGAACCTTCGGGACTGAATTTCCCGAGCCTTGGACACCCTTGCCGCGATGTCCGAGGAGGTTTCCGCATTGGCGTCGGTCATGAGCTCCCTGTACGGAACCGTGGGCACTTCCACATGAATGTCTATCCTGTCCAGCAAGGGGCCTGACAACCGGGAGCGGTACCGTTGGATTTGGGCGTAAGTGCATGTGCAGGGGTGCCGCGGATCGGAAAAATATCCGCACGGACAGGGGTTCATGGCGCCCACCAGCATGAAGCTGGCCGGATAGGTCAGGCTGGTCCGGGCGCGGGAAATGGTCACCTGCCGGTCCTCCAAAGGCTGCCTGAGCACTTCCAGAACGTGCTTTTTGAACTCCGGCATTTCGTCCAGAAACAGCACTCCGTTATGGGACAGGCTGACTTCCCCTGGCCTGGGAACCATGCCGCCGCCAATAAGCCCTGCATCGGAGATAGTGTGATGGGGGGACCGGAAAGGCCTGCGGGCCACCAGAGCCTGGCCTTCGTTCAACAGCCCGGACACGGAGTAGATTTTGGTGGTTTCCAGGGCCTCCTCAAAGGTGATGGGCGGCAATATGCCGGCCAGGCGTTTTGCCAGCATGGTTTTGCCTGAGCCCGGCGGTCCGATCATGAGCACGTTATGGCCGCCTGCGCACGCCACTTCCAAAGCCCTTTTTACATGATGCTGTCCGTGGACGTCCGTAAAATCCAGGTCCTCATCTCCGGTATTGGAAAAATAGGAGATGGCGTCCGTGGAAATTTCCTTGATTTTCTGCTCTCCCCGCAAAAAAGCGGCGGCCTGGGACAGATTTTCCGCTCCGAACACCCGGATTCCCTTGACCACGGCGGCTTCCTGGGCGTTGCCCGCGGGCACGATAATAGCCTCCGTGGTATCCCTGGCCGCCAGGGCCATGGGCAGGGACCCCCGGACGGGCTTTATCCTGCCGTCCAGGGCCAATTCGCCCAGGATCAGGTATTTATCCAACGCCTTTTTGGGGATGACTCCCGTGGCCGCCAGGATGCCTACGGCGATGGGAAGGTCAAAGCCGGTTCCTTCCTTCTTCAGATCAGCGGGGGCCAGGTTGACCGTAATGTGATCCTCAGGAAACCCGTAACCCGAATTGCCGATGGCCGCCTTGACCCGGTCCTTGCTTTCCTTGACGGAGGTCTCGGGAAGGCCTACAGTCGAAAAAAGGGGCAACCCGCTGGAGATATCCACTTCCACTTCGACGATGGTGGCGTCTATACCAAGCACTGCACTGCTGAGAACGCGAGCTAGCAAGTTGGTCTCCTTGTTCGATTTTTAAAACGGATGAACTATCATAACAGAATCTGATAAAAATTCAAATATATTTGTAATGTATTCGTAAAAAATTACACGGTAGGTCATTTGTAGACCGTAAATTAAGGAGGCGTTTATGTTGTGCCAATCATGCCGGCGGGAAACCCCGGACGACGACGGCTGCTAATTGAATGGCAAATGGCTGTGTGAAAAGTGCGCATGGAAGCAGGGGCTTTTTCCCCTGAGCCGCGCCGGCGCCAGGCGGGACAAAATTTCGGAACGGGGGCGGGTCCTTACCCTGCCTGAACCTGCAGAGCGATAAGGGGCGGTCAGCCAACGATGCGGGCGGTGATTTCGGAAGAAAAAAGAGGCCTCCATAAGGCTTGACCTGAATGGGAACAGGTGTTAAATAGGGATAGGTTTTTGTTTTTCTAAGGGTTTTACGTTTCGTGAATCCTTAAACAGCCGTAAAGGCTGGAATTCGCCTTTGGCGAAAACAGCTCCCACGGGAGCATAAAATATAGCAACAAACGCCACTGAAAAGGCTTGAGACCGGGACTCAAATACGACTCGGCAATATAACATTATGCAACGATATCAACACACGGTAGCCGGCGAGGCCCGTTGTAAAGGAGTTGGGTTGCATTCCGGCAGGGAGGTGGAACTATCCATCAAACCTGCGCCGCCCAACCATGGAATCCGTTTTTCCCGCATTGACCTGCCTAATCGTCCAACCATTTGCGCAATTTTCAAAAATGTCGTGGATACAAGTTTGGCGACGGTCATCGGCGGGGAAGGGGCCATCGTCTCCACCATTGAGCACCTGATGTCCAGTTTTGCAGGCCTGGGCGTGGACAACGCCCTGGTGGAGATCAATTCCTACGAACTGCCCATCCTGGACGGCAGCGCCGCCCCTTTCGCGCGCATGATCACAGAGGCGGGCCTTAAAGAGCAGGATAGCCCTAGATATTACTTTATGGTGCGCCAGCCTATTCAGCTTGCGGAAAACGGCAGATCCGTGACCATTTATCCGGACGAACAGGCGCGGGTGACGTGCAACATTGACTTTCCCCATCCGGCCATGGGCAAGCAAACGGTTTCCATCACCCTTTCGGGAAACGCCTTTGAAGAGGAAATCTGCCGGGCGCGGACCTTCGGGTTTCTTCACGAGCTGGAGTTCATGAAGCAATGCGGTCTGGCCAAAGGCGGAACCCTGGACAACGCCATTGTCCTGGATGAGGAAAAAGTGATCAACGAAGAAGGCCTGCGCTTCGAGGACGAGTTCGCCCGCCATAAACTATTGGACTGCCTGGGCGACTTTTCCCTGTTGGGCATCCCCATCCTGGGGCACGTCGTCACCCATAAGTCGGGCCACGCCTTTAATCATGCGTTTCTGGAAAAATTCTTCCAGGAAAAAGACTGCTGGGAAACCACCACCCTCATCGCCCAGGAAAAAGCGGTCATGCAGGCCTAAAGCCGTAAGCGTGAAATCTGTACGAATGATTTTAGTAGGGGCAGGGTTCCCCTGCCCAAGGCGGGCTTGCCCGCCCTATTTTTTGTTGGGTTTCGCAAGCTCTAACCAACCTGTTATGGGTAATACGTGTCAAGAGGCAAAACCGCTCCCTGTCCTTTTTTTATAGGAGTAGTTTTTTTTGAATTCACCTCCGGCGCCTTACGTTCGCAAGGATCTTCCGACGTTTGATCACTCTGTTATTCGCGGGTTGGTTGCCGCATGATTTTTTTTCGTCTTGGGATCGCCCCTATCTACGTTCGTGAGTCCAGGCT
>NZ_KE386984.1:0-21922 GCF_000429905.1 Desulfatibacillum aliphaticivorans DSM 15576
CATCAGCCGCTTCTTCCAGTAATAAAACTGATGGAGCTTGAGACCGTGTTTTTGGCAATAGGCTTTTTGCGTAAGGCCGCTCTGGCGGCATCGGGCGAGGTGATGCTCCCAGAACCGACGTTTGGCTTTGGGATCGGACAGGTCTTGGCTTGGTGCGAAAAAACGATCTTCTCGGCTCTTCGTCGGATAAATTGCTTCTTGTGACATGGAATCTCCTTTCAAAAGATGGAAATTCTTATGCCACATCCCAACCACCCCGTGAAGATGCGGTTGTTTAGACGGTTACGTTATTAGTGCTTTGTGGTGAAGACATTATAACATAAAAAGGAGCTTCAGACCCTCTTTTTTTGACCTCTTAACCGGACAGTAGTGAAAATGCAACCAATAATTATTAAAAAAAGTACTGTACCTCTAACGCTATTCATCACTATTACTCCTTGACTTTACGAGTTGCATGAACGATATCGAAAACTCCTTAAAATCATCACCTTCCTGCAAATACTCAAAACGATTTATCTTTCTTAGATCATGGATAATGTGCTGACCGTTGATAAAAGGAGGACTTTCAATATCAACAGTAACATTGCCAAAATCCCCTTCTGTTCGTAAATACCAAATTGCCCTGTTTAATCCTCTTTGATCTTCAGTTTGTGAGTAGTGGAGTCTCCCATTGATCTTATGTTCCAGTCTTGCATTAGTTCTATCTTTGTTTTCCCACTGATAAATCCCTGTAAAGTCTTGATACCCTAGTTCCAAAGTTTCTCGATCTCCCACGAGAACGCCGGCAATAGCTCCTGCAGTCCATGCATAATCACTGCCCCCCCCGTATGTAGGGAACTCGGGAACATCATTATTGTAATTAAAGTAAAAGTTGTCTGCTCTGAAACCTATGAAACCATCTCTCGTCGCTTCAACATTTGAATTGTAGTTAAAAGACTGCCCCCAGGTTAGTGAATTTCTAAAATTATTATCGATGGCTGATTTTGTGTGGTAATTGAGAGTGTAAGAAGGAACCGCCCCACCCTGTCCATTACCTAAAATCGCATACATTGATCCCGTTATATCAAAACCATATGGATAGAACCTTTTTCCCCCATATTTACTCTCAACAACAGAAGTACCTAAGCCATCGGTATAAAATCTAAAATTAAAATCTCCTTTTACCAAAAGATCGTCACATAGCCCCTGCTGTGCGCTCCCAACTATTCTAAGCGAACTGATATGAAACTTTCCACTTCTACTAAAGCCCAGTCCAATATAGAACTCCGCTCCAAAAACAGGACCGTTCCCTCCTGAAAGGCCTAATATGTCATACAGACCAATAGGACTATTCTTTATATACGCATTTAAATTGATGCCCCCTTTATACCCAAAAGGGTCTCTCCTGACCCACCTGCCAAGATCGACATCCAGATACCTGTAGCCGTAATAATAGAGGCCCGTCTGCTGGTCCATGGGCTTGGTGGAGAAGCGGTAGGGGTTCTGGTTGGCCTTGGAACCTTGTGCGTTGATGAGGCGTCCAAAGGGGTCATACTCGTAAGCTGCGTCGATTGTTCCATCGGCGGCATTGACAAGCTGCCCCACGTTTCCATTGGCGTCATACAGGAAGAAATCGACCTCAGATTCATTATCCACCACGGCAATCAGACCGCCCACTCCTCCAGCGCCCTGCAAGCTCTGGCTTAGATCGAGGCCCCAAATGTAGGATGTCGTTTCTTCAGAGCCGTCCGAGGCCAACACCACTTTTTCCTGGATGCGGTTCCAGCCTTCCCAAATGGAGGTCGAGGTGGAAACTAAAGACCACTCGCCTGATGAATAGACATAATTCTGTTTGAGGTATCTTCTGCCCTTGTAGTCGTAGGCAAAAGCGACCTTTGTATCCCCAATCACGGGAGCCAGCGGCGCTACTTCGACCAGCCTGTTCTCGCAATTGAAGACGTACTGTACGCCGTCCTTGTGAATCAAATTGCCGTCATCGTCGTAATCAAGGGAGATGCTGTCGCCGCCCTTAGAGATTGACTCGTATTGGTTCAGGCTGCTGGTCACATAGGTGCTGGTAATGGGCGCACTGGCGCTGATGTCGTAATCCTGTTGTGCATTGATGCGGTTGCCGATGGGGTCATAATCGTAAGCCCTTGCTTCATCGTTGACCTGGGATGCAGTGTCAATAATGCTGGTCCCCAAGTAGCGATTGGAGGCTGTAAGCTCATTCCTGGAGTTATACCCATAGATATTAAACGCAGGCTCGTCAAAGGCTGTCCCGCTGTTTGTTACGCTGGTTCTCCTGCCGAGGGCGTCGTAGCCGTAACCGTATTGGGAAACGGTCTCCGTTCCATATTGGTTGGTTACCAGGGTTTTTACGTTCCGATAGAAAAACAAGCCCCCGGCGGCAAACTTTTTGCAAAAAGTTTGATCAAAAAACCTCCAATGGCGCTGGCGCACAAACCGCAAAGGCCCGTTGCCGCAAACACTCTCAAATGTCAAAGAACCGGTTGCAGCCCCCGCAATACAGGCTGCTAAGCTGTTTGGAAGAAGCGTTAAAACAAATACATGAGTGCAAATTATTCGCTTGTCTGCATGGCGGCAAAGTCGGTTTGCATTTGCTCCAGCGTCTCCAGGTACAGGGTCTCTTCCGGCTGGAGAGAAACCGCCTGCTCCATGTCTTCAATGGCGCCTTCGAAATCCCCAAGCAGCCATTTGAGCTTGCCCCTTGCCCACCAAATCAGGTGGCGGGAAGAGTCTTCGGAAAGCATTTCATCGGCTGAGCCTTTCAACTCATTGGCCATTTCCAAATAGGCTTCCTTATTAGGCTTCGCTTTAAGAGCTTTCTCTATGTCTTCGATGGCGCCGACATATTGGCCTGAGCCCCATCTGTATTCTGATCTTAGCCAGTTAGACTCATGGTCTGTGGGATCGGTTTCCAAAATGGATGTCAGGGTGTCTATCTGCCCTTTATTCTTCATGTAATAGACTTCTTCGGGAGTCTTGCCGATGTACGAGACCTCTTTTTCGGCTTCTTCTTTTAAGTTTCGGCACCAGAGCACGTGGGGCTGATAATAATCGGAAGGGAATAATTCCAAGGCTTTGGTCGCATCAGCCAGAACGCCTTCCCAGTCCTCCAGTTCTTTTCGCAACTGGGCGCGTTCGAAATAGAGCGTTGGATTGTCGGGATTCCTCTCAATGGCGTTTGAATATGATTGTTCTTTCTCAGCAATTCCCGATCGCAACATTGCAGAGTATTCGGCCATATCCGTCTCAAATCCGGCGCTATCTCCAATATGACTTCTGGCATTTGCCCTCCTTCTAAAATCCTCTGGATCTGGGTTCTCTCCAAATGCCTGAATGCAAGCTGTATATGTTTCGATTGCTCCGCCCCAATCCCCTTGTTGTTCTTGGGAATGGGCTTTGGCATAAAAAACCACTCTCTCCCCTTGGCCATTAACCATGCTAAAATACCGATCAAAGTCCAAAAGCGCCCCTGCATGATCTTCCAAGGTATACCCTTTGTAAGCTCCTCTTTCTGCGTAAAGGTCTGGGTTATTTGGATCTTTAGCGATGTCTTCATTGTAGGATTCAGTGACCCTATCATAACCGGAAGACTTAATCTCTTTTCGGAGCAATTCATCGGCTAAGGCTCCATCCTCATCCCCAAGTCCTCTTTTGACAGACGCTCTAATGTTTAGGGCTTCCACATTTTTAGGGTCCAATATGAGGGCTTGATTCAAATCCTGCATCGCACTGTCAAAGTCTCCCTTTCTGAAATATGCATACCCACGAACAACCAAAATATCCGCATCTTCAGGGTAGTCTTTTAACATTTCAGTCAAACAGGAAATGGTGTACTCAGGAGTGGCGCCAACAAAAAAACAGGCCTGTAGATCCTCCTCATAACTACCCGCCACTCCTAAGTTCACAGGGACGTAAAGAAATAGAAGCAAAGCCGATATAGTTAATTTTATTCGAAAGTTATAGTGCATATTTACCTCTCTTTGTTTTGGCGAAACATTCAAAATACAAAATTATTTTTCAATTTTCCATTGTTGAAGCGCTTCCGCCAATGACTGGTTATGCAACTGAACAGGGTTCCCTCTTAAGTATACTCTTTCTCCGTCCTTTCCTCCTGCATAGCGCCCTGATGGGCCTGGCGGCCCAAAAGTAAAGGCTGTCCAAGGAAGGGTATACCGGCGTTTGACATATCCCCATCGTCCAAGAAAAGTATCCAACCATTCATTTCCACTCAAAGGTGAAAGTGAGTACTTTATTGGATTCCTACATGTTTTGTCATAAGCCAAAAACGCATTGTAATTGTACTGGCACTCCGTGCCTAATTTAGTAAACTCATCGACGTCTATAAGAAGGTCTGCCGCAAAATAGGTAGCATGAGCTCCCATTGCAATAAATACAACCAAACGTTGATCATTGTAATCGTGAGCTACTATTTCGGGAATAGAGACTGAATTTCCATTCCATGCACCGTGCTCTACAAATTTTTGTTGCCAGGCTTCCAGTGAAGGAGTTCCAACATTTCGATACCATGGAAGCGTCTGTGCATAGTAATGCTGAGAGGCGGTTGCTGAATAGGAAACTAGCCAATTCGATTTTTCGGCGAAATTATTTGGGTGCTTATAACGAATTGCTATATGACAGTGCTCCATATCTCCCTCATGTTCAACTTCTGGACCATATAACTCATTTATTTTTTTGCCTGGAATATTATGCGCTCCGGTACTAAAATTCTCAAACATCCAAAACTGCAAAAAAAGAAAGTCTTGAGAATCAGTTCTGTTTACTGAATGATAAATTGTTTGTGATCCTGGATTAGTTTTGAAAACACCAATTTGCCATTTTGGATACTTATCCCATTCACCACGTGAAACTTCATTGTCATCGAAAAGATCCAAAAAATCAAATTCTTGGAAAGGTAATGATGAATTTGGATAGTCTGGTCTTTGAGAAACTGGTACACGGATTCCAGTTCCCCACCAGCGCCTGACGATAGGTTCACTGTTATCAGGGTCTATCAATTCAACGCTTTTTTCGTCTGATGACACCTCAAAGTTACCGCTATTTGAAAAATTATGAAACTCTGCAATATTTGTTGGTTGTCCAATATCACGTGGATCCATATGCACTATCAACCGATGCTTCCAAAACAGATCGTGGACGGCCAGACATTCCTGGGGGCATTGCCAGCCCCGGACGTCCTCATCCCCGTCTTTGATGTCCGTGGGAGGAAAGGCGGCGCCGCCATCCACCTGGACTTCCAACTGAATCCTGTAAAATCCGGGATTGTCGGTGGAACTGGTATCCTGGGGCAAGGGAGGCGTCCAGGTGACGTGAAGGTTTTTTCCGGTCAGAAATCCTCCATTATCTTTGGGGCATTCAATGGTTTCCGGTCTTCCATCCATACCGGTGTAAATTTTAATTTTCGCCCTGCTCACCGGCAATCCTTCCGGTAAGATTTTATAATAAATATCCAGGTCTTGATGGTCGCTGTTCTCCCTAAGGAAATAATTATCGCACTCGCCCCGTCCGTCAGGGACATCCGCAAGTGCGTATTGCGGAACCTTGTCCTGAAAGGAGCGATGCACGGGAACAAGATTAGTGCTCAAGGACTTGATTTCATTGCCCGTACCGGCGTTCAGGACAATTTCCGCCGTGTATTCCTTTTCCAGGTTAAACCGGGTTCCTTTGGCGAGTGTGACATGGTTTTCACCCGAAGCTGAACAGTTTCCGTAAGTATACAAATGGCCGTCTTCGTAAACATTGATCTGAGCAGACAGCGCCGTATAGTCTTCGGGTAAAATGGTATATGTAATGGGGGTATCTTCCAAAACATACCCATCCTCATCCACCAGAAAATAGACGTTCTCCTTTACAGCTTCCTCCCACTTCACATCCACCAGCCACCGGGTTGTGGATACCGTATAGTCGGAGCGAGCGTACGTGCGATAACAATAGCCGGTATCATCATAATGGCCGCACCCTAAAAAACAAAGCCTCTTAACGGCTCCGGAATAAAAGTCAATGACGTGTTTTTTAGGGGTAAAGCCCATGGAATACCGGTAGTTTATTATGTATGCATCTTCGTCTATCAACTCGGAAGGTATTTGTTTATCGTTAACAAAAATTTTGTATCCGCCTTCCTCAATGCCATTGTCCGGCGGAATGGCATAATGGCTTATGGGAAAGATAGAATATCTCTTAAGAGGCCAGCACATACCCCAATTATGTTGAATTTCTTCAATAATGCAATAATGCTTGAGCATTATATCCGTTGTGGCTTCGACAGGCTCATCGCCTGCCTTTGGAGGAGGCGGAATCGGAATGGCGTTAATGATATTACCGAACTTGTCGACATAAGAGCGTGTTTCAATCCCGAGATTTATGGTGCCAGGTCCAGTGGTATATGTGTCTTCATCAAAAAAAATGCATGCTCCGTGATCATGCGTTTTGAAATCAATCGTCTCACTAAAATCCATACAGGCCACCCGCACCGGGTATGTCGCCTCCCAATAATCGCCGACAAATACCTGAACAGCGGCCGCTCCAATATCGGAATTCACGATTCTTTCTTGCTGGCCTGAACAGTCGCCGTAGGACGGGATGTTGTTGTCAAGGCACGGGGCATAAGCGTCAACAAGCTCGGCCTTAGTAATGTCGCCTCTATAATAATCGCATCTTTTGGTTCGCTCCAAAGCCGTAAATGTAACGGGTTCGTTTGAAACAAAGTTGCCGTACTGATCCTTGATAAGAACCTGAAGCGGTCCCGCCCAAGTGTATATATGATAATTTCTATCGTCGCCGGTGGGTTGAACAATTTCCATTTGAGCAGCTTCGTCAGGCGCGGCCCATGCCTGGAAGGGACTGACCGACTCCCCGCTTTCCAGGGAGGCGTAAAGCAAATGATGTCCGTACTGGGTGTAGTACTGATCTCCTTTACTTATTCCATAAACAGGATTGTCGCTTGTGGAAGTACTCATCTTCCACAGAACCTCAGCATATCCATTATCGTCGGTTTTAACCGTGGTTTGCGAGGCTCCTTCTCCTTCTCCGTCACTACCAGGAGCAAAAAGGCTTCCATGGTATGGAGGAACTTCAAAGGTCACATCAGCACCGGAGACCGCATTCCCCTCATCATCCGTCACTTTAACTTGGGGATTTGACTCCAATACTTGGTTGACTACACCAAAATTCCCGTCAGTGTCTAAAATTTTTTGAATGTGCGAGGCCTTGGAAGGATCGTCCTGCACGGCCTCGCCGCTCATGCTTTCCACGGGTGTGTAAGAAGGAAGAATGATGGTGTTGGCGCCCGCGATCATGCCGGAGAGCATCCAGCCGCTTTCGCCGGTCTGGGGATCGGTTTTAAGATATCCCACGCCGGTCCAGTCATCGGCGGCCATTTCCTGTTCCGGGACCACG
Organism: Desulfatibacillum aliphaticivorans DSM 15576; assembly: GCF_000429905.1. Taxonomy (NCBI): domain Bacteria; kingdom Pseudomonadati; phylum Thermodesulfobacteriota; class Desulfobacteria; order Desulfobacterales; family Desulfatibacillaceae; genus Desulfatibacillum; species Desulfatibacillum aliphaticivorans. The sequence continues at coordinate 7,423 of NZ_KE386984.1, forward strand.
ACTTCGTAGCCCTGATTCACGGCGTTGCGAATGTCGGCGATGACTTCATCGGAAAAGGGAAGCGTGGAGATAAGGTCATCCTCGTTATCCGCATTTATGGTCAGCAAAGGGATCTGGAGCGAGCTGGCCAGGCCCAACAGCCGGGCCGTGGACATGGCCGGAACGTCAAAGGCTTCGGTGAGAACCACATCCTCCAGAATCGACCCCTGCATGCTGGAGTAATACATAAAAGCGGTGATGGCCTGGCCGGAATCGTCCCCGGCAGCCGCCGGAGAAACCGAAGTGCAACGCAGGTCCGCGTCCACATACACGCCTTTCCAGTCAAAGCCGTGGGGAGCACCTAATAGATCGGTGACGTTCACCATGCTGCCAACCACAACCAGGGTGGGAACGGGTCTTGATATGCACAAGCGCAGGAGCGAGGCCAATTCATCCTCGGCCTGATTCCACTGATCCACGTAACTCACGGCGACTTCCTGGAGAATCCTGGCTGCGTTTTTGTCCTCGTCAGCCACGGTTTTCAGGGACTCCGCCTTTTGGGAGAAGACGCCAAGATAAGCGCGGGCGCCGTTGACCATAGCGTTTGATACGGCGATTTCTCCGTTGGGGGAAATGAACGTAATATCCAGGGAATAATCCTCGCCCACCGGGTAGCCGTCCCGGGCGACAGCCATGCTTTCACCGCCGACTTTCAGCACGGGCCGCAGGTTGACCATATAAGCCGGGGTATTGCCCAGGCCGCCGTAGGAATTGATGATCTCCTGATCCTCCACGGTTTCCGGCTCATGCTCCATGAGAACCTGCTGGTTGGAAAGGGCGTGGACGTTCAGGGTGACGTCAAAAAGCTCCTCGCCCTCCGGGCCTTTGGCCACAAACCGGGCCTGATGCACCAGATCCGAAGGCAAGTCCGCGTATTCGCCCGTAACTGCGATCTGCCGGAACTGGAGGCTGGACGGGACGATGTTCAAAATCTCCTCGTTCAACTCCCGGGAGCTGAGCACGGCGGTGTATTCCCCGCTATCAGCCAGGGCGGTTTGCACCTGGGTTTGGAGGAAGTCCAGAGGGGTTTCGTCCCGGTATGTCTGCAGATATTCGTCCGCGACGGTCGGCAGGTCCACGTCCTGAGGAAAATCCAGGGGCGTGTTGAACGTGTATCCCGCGGCCTTGATGCTGGAATCCAGGCCCAGCCAGGAAGGACCGTGGCCGTCCATGGCCGCGCCGCGATAGTTGGCGTAAGGAATCTGGGTTTCCACCCAAATGTGCTCTATACGATAATTGGCGACTATTCCTCCTTGAATCACGGGCTCGCAGGGGATTCCCGCCTACTGGAAAAATACGGCCGCCTCTTGCTCGTCTTCCAGTCCCGTAAGATCCAGGGCCTTGACGCCGTCCGGGTGAAACTCGATCACCCCGTGCACGTACCGGGCGGGATATCCCGAAGCGCGAAGCAGAGCGACCAGCAAGGCCGCCTGATCCGCATCGTTTCCGCTTTCTTGATGCAAAGTCCCCAAAGCGCCTTTCATGGCGCCCCAGTACCATTCGGTTTCGATATTGTTCTTGACCCACTCGTAGATGTTGACCGGGTTCCATTCCAGGGTCTCGGCCAGGGCGGAAATTTCCTCATCAATGGGCGCGAGATCCGTGGACGCCGTGTCGGCGCCGGCGACATCCGTGTCGCCGCCCTTGTAGGCGGGCGTAACTTCGGGTTCGGTCGCGGGGGTTACCGCCGGATAATTGAGGTTTCTGTAAGGCAGGGCGCCGTAAATGGGCAGCTTGCGCTCAGGCAAAATCCGGTCGATGGCTTCCGCCAAATTTTCCAGGCTGCGGACGGACATGCCGGCGGCGTCTTCCAATTCTTCAAAAACGCCCGCCGCGGAGAAAAACTCGTCCATACGGGCCTGGTAGTCGGCCGTCATGGACTGGTGGCGGGAAAGGGCCAAGCCGCCGGCCTGGGAGGCGGACTCCTCCCGAACCAAAAAGCGTTCGGTCAACAGCATGTGATTTGCACGCACAACAAGAATCCGGGCCTGGAGGTCCTCAAGCTGCGAGTCAACGGATTTTCCGGCGTTCATCCTCTGGGCCATGGACAGGGCCAGGGTGCGACAGGAAAGAAGGCTTTGCTGCATGTCCTTTTCTATATCCGCCTGCCCGGAAAACCCAGCGGCGGGGATCAAAAGGACGGAAAGCGTCAGAACAATAAGAATGGTAAGCGCTGTTTGAAAGTGACGATGCATCGATGCCTTCTCCTCAAATCGGAAAATATGCTGCTTGAATATCGGATTTCTTGTGCGAAATTTCTTTAGTTTTCAGATGGTTGAGACGCCGGCGTCTCCTCGGTTCCGTTTACATCCGCCCAGGCGGCCATGTCTTCATCCTCTATGGGAATGGCAACGGAACGGTCGGGCGCCCAGAGCAAGGGCTGGTCCGGCTCGTACCAATACATCTTTTTTACGGTTTGCTCCCCGTTTTCCAGGGATATAATCCAGGTTTCCAGGCCCTTGGCGGTTGCAACGTCAACGCGTAGCTGGTCTTCTGCTACCTCCTTGACGAGGCCCAGCCCTTCCACCCGGTCTCCGGTTTTGACCAGTTGAAGGCCCCTGCCGGGAAACTGAATAACGGCGTTGCCGTCCTGGGGCGATATCTTGATAATTGTGAAATCCTGTTCAGGCGTCCCCCCAAAGACAGGCGAGGCAAGGGCCGGAAGGATTGCTATCAGCATGGCAAAAAGGATCTTGAATTTCATAATTCACCCTAAAAAGAACAAGAGAGGACGAACGCAGAGCCCAATAGTGCAGAGGCAAGGCGCTTTGACGTCCCGCTGTCAAATGACGGATTACTGCTTGTAATGCGTAACAAATGTATGGCGCGGCCGGAAATAATCAGATGAAAATACAAGAGGGCGCCCGGACATAACAGGTCCGGTGCGGGATGATGAGGCGTTCCCCTTCGAAAAACCCACCAACTTCTTGGTAATCCAACTGGTTATGATCCGAGAATATACATAGTAGATCCATGTATATGGGAACTTTACACAAAACGTCTTAGGCGGTCAAAGAGAAAAAACACAGGATATCAACGATAAATAATGTCAATGAAATATGATTATCAGGATAATTAATGATATTGATGGGATAAGATTTTAAGATAAAAAATGGGTTAGCCTCGTCAAAATTCACCAGCCCGGCGGACGAAGATGTACAGTCGGAAGAATGGCTCAATCGATATTGACTATCTGCCCTTTTCGACGAAGTCGCCCGGCGGCGAATGACTCTACAACTCCACCCATTTTGCGATGGCGAGTTCGCTATCCGGGGCGCACAGCCTGCGGCGGACGTAATAGGCCAGAGCCTCATTAGTTTCAATTCTAAGGCGGCCTTCCGAGTCCAGGTCGTATCCTTCGGAGACGGCCCTTTTCCGGTCTTCATCAAGATTCGGGTTAGGTGTAAAACGCAGTGTAACAGGAGTTTGCCATGCCCGATCCTCAAAGCTGGAAACCCAATGCTCTTCGGGCCTCTCATCATCCAGCATTTTCGCCTCCACAATCCTGGAAAGCACAAAGTCCCTGTAATCTTGCCTGGTTTCACAAAATCCCCTCAAGTGATAGCGCTGGTCCGTATAAACCAGGCGATTGGGCGAAACGGTTCTCCATTTCAGGCTGTCCAGGGCGCCCGCCTTCTTGTGATAGCGGATTTCCATCCGTTTCCTGCAAGCCATGGCGGATATGATTTCTCGAAGGATTTCGCCGGAGAGCCGTGGGCGTCCAAAAATGTCAGCGTCGGCGATAAGGAAATCCATAGCGGGATCGTTTTGCCAGAACCTGCCTTCCAAGGCTTGGCCGCGGACGAAATCCAAAAAGCGGTGAGGTTCGTCTTCGGTAATATGGCATGTGAAATCGGTTGTTTTTATATGACGTTTCTTGTGGGGGTCGTATTCCATCTGGCTCGGAAACTTTTCCTGATAGGCCTTGATAAAGCCTTGGGCGGTTTGCCGGGCCGTATGGAAGTATTCGGCGGCCTCGCCTGCGTGGATGCAACCCGTCCAGGCCAGTTGTGTTTCTATGAAGCTGAACCACTGGGATTCCCGCTCGGATATGTCATGTTTCATGACACATAATCTCCCCTTTGGGTTTACTTTTTCCTTGCCCCCACCCTAACACCATGATATTCATCAGGTCAATCAACTTAATGATAATCAAATGTATTTTTTCATTGGCAAACCCTTAGCAAAGGAGAGGTGTAAAAATGCATAGAATTCGCATTCAAACGCCCAAACAACGCGCGGAGTCCTACCAATACCTGGACGTTCTTCACGACGCCTTGGTCAACGCCTGGGTCGCCGCCGGGGCGAACCCCGAATCCGTGGTGGGATTTGACGCCAAACCCTGGCATTTCGGCGCTCTGGGATGGCGGGGACGGGACTGTAATTTCGTCCACACCCTGGTTGTGGGCAGCCCGGACCCGGATTTGGCGGAAATCCTCAAGCAAGTCCGGCCGGAGGAAATCCGGCACGTCCGGGCTCTTACAGGCGAGGCCGTGGACTTTTCCAAGGCGTCCGTGGAGGACGATCCGCCCCCAGTCGCTCCCGGACAAAACCAGATGGGCGCACTCATGCTGTCGCCCTTGGCTATTTCCGCACCCAAGGCCCAACGCAACGGCCGCAAATGGTTGACCGACCTGTCGGGATTTCCCGTGGGCGAGGCGGTCAGCGCCCGCCTGTCCCGGCTCGCCGGGCGTCCGGTGCAAATCCGCGCATGGCCCGATTCCCTCTACCTGCGCACCCATCCCCGCCACCACGTATTGGTGCGCACCCGCAGGGACAATAAGGGGAGGGAGTCTTTCGTCATCGGCATGAAAAGCCCGCTGGTGCTGGAAGGCGCTTTCCGGGACCTGGAACTGGCGTGGTGCGCCGGTCTGGGAGAGAAAAACCGCATGGGATTCGGCTGCATTGGAACGGCTGAAAGGGGGGTGGGGCGATGACTTTCACAGGCAAAATCCATCCCGCGACCGATCTGGTCGCCGAGGTCTATTCCCACTTCCTGGAAGCCGTGGTGGAAGGCTATGTTGCAAAGGAGCGAATAGGCGGTTTGTCCGAAAAATCCCGAAAAAAGGTGGAGGCCGGGAAAAATGCAGACGTCCGATTCGTCCGGCTTATGACCCTCAGCGGCAAGGGCGGATACTCCGAAGACCCGGACGAAAACGCCAAACGCAGCCGCTACGCCAACGTCACCTTATTGGATCACCTCTTGTCCGTGGGGCGCGGCGCCATGATGTTTTACGCCCTGGAATGCCTTCAGCAAAATCCCGGTATGGACCAGGAGATTTTAAAAAGCCGCCTCGCCGCCCTGGCCGCCCTGGGATTCATGCACGATGCGGACAAGATCGCCGGGCTGCCCCGGTCCCAAGCCCTGACGCCGTCCCTCATTGACGACCTTTGCACGACCTACGGAGTCTCCGCATTTTGCCGAGCTTACGGCATTGAGCTATCCCCGGCCCAATGGCTGGGATTGATCGAAAAGGTGGAGGGAACCCAGGCGCATCGCCATAAGGAAAGCCAGCCTCCGCCAAGGGACCTGGCCGCCCTGCCCTTGTTTGTGGGCTTCGCCGACAAGTTGGACGGCGCCTGGCTCTTGGATGATCCCCAAAAAGGCGGGCTCGCCGGCGTGAAAAAGCGCCTGGAGACCGACCGGTCTGTAGACGCGGACGTGTTCCGCCAATGGAAGGCCCTGGAACTCCTGGATCCCCACCATCCCTTTTTGCTGGACGAACTGCAGCGCTGGATTTCCTTTCACTGCTTGCATCAGGCCGGCCTGCCGCCCCTGATCGAAACCCACCAGGACGGCCGGTTGTTCATGCTCCTGCCGGAAAAGGGTTACGACGCCGTCCTCCGAAAAGGGCTGGACAGCCTGAAAGGCAAGCTGCCTTTTGGATTGGATTTGGATGTTTCCAATCGCGGAATGCCTAGTTTGCTGAACGCCCGCCCTACCATGGGCGAGCTTTCCCGGTTTGTTTTGGAAGACATGTCGGAAAAAAAGATTTCAACGCTGTTTCAAGTAAAATTCGACATAGCTGCGCAAATCCACGACGACCTGGGCCGCCTGCTCGAAGAGGTGGATGTTGCCGCTAATATTCCCAACAAAAGCCAGGGACTGTCATCCCTGTTCTCTACTTTGGAAAAGCTCGAGGATCAGGAAAAACTGTGGGTTCGCAAGGCAGCCTTGTTAACCCTCTTGCTGAATCTCAAAGTGGACGCCCCGGCAAAGGCGGGAGTCCCTGATTACGACGCTCGGGAAAAAGCCCTGCTTGACCTTATGGAAAGCATTCCTCCCGGCTGGATTTCCAAGATACAAAACGGCCATTCCCGCCGGGTCCTGCTTGCCTTGTGGGCTTGCGTATTATCCGAGGACGAAGATGATCTGGGACGCAAAATATTCAGCGATGAAGGCCTATTGAAAACATGGCTGGAAGGATCGGACGAAATTCCAGGTTTTTCTTATTTTATTTCTGAAGGCGGAGGAAAAATTCTGGAAGGCCTCGAATCGAGGTTTTCAGCCCTGTTGAATAAAAATCGAATTCAAGGAGCCGATCTTCAGGCCAAAGGCCGATGCCTGTTCACCGGAGAACCTATGGATTTTTCCGACTCCATCGCCCAGGCGGACGGTTTGTATGAAGTCAAGGTTTCCGCCTTTTCCGGGCGCGACAATCGCCCCGAAAGCGTGTCCATGCAAAAGGCGCACACCAACGTAAGTCCTGTTTCCAAAGCCGAACACAGAATCAGAACGGACGTCCATTCCCAGTTGGGCGGCAGGGCGGGCGGCGTGCCCAGCCTGGTTTCATCGCCCGCCACGTTGGGTTTATTCGGCGGTTTGGCCGTCACCAACGACAAGGCCCTGCCCGGCTTTTCCATCTACGACCTCAGCCGCGAGGATCTGTCAAAAGGCAAGGTGCTGAAAGGGTGCGAAATTTTTTCCAACAGGCATCGCATAGCCCGGTTCGAACGCATGCCGGAGAAAACCGTGGATCAACTGGACGTCATGCGGCTTCTACTAAAAGCCGCTTTACGAACCGGCCGGCCCATCCATGTATTTCGCGGCCTTCCCCTCCGGCAAAAGGCGTTTTTTTATTACGACGCCATGCCCCGGGTCTGCCAGGATTTATTGGGAGGAAAAAGCCTGCGCATCGAGCAAATTTTGCCCGCCCTGGAAAAGCTGGAAGTCGCCAGAGCCATCGGAGAAACCCACGGACTGGGATATGATGTCCTCACCCTTTACGCTGGACGATCCACTCGTTTTCAAGCCGTGTGCCTCTCCTGCGGGGTATTTAGAGACAAAGAGGAAAACCTGCGAACGGCTGTAATATTGAAATCACAATTTGAAGAATACATGAAAGGAGCATTAAAAATGACTGACCAGGATGAAGCATTGGTTGAGTTGGGGCGTAAGGCCGCGACCATTCAAGAATGGCCGAGAAAAGGCTCTAACAATGAAGAGCGGATGGTTTTCAATCTTTGTATGGACACTGTCATTGGCTTAACAAGCATTGGACAGGACGCCCGCCAGACCTTGATTTTTGGAGTTGCAGGTGAATTGGAAAACAACCTGGAAAAACGAAATAAAGGATTAAGCCATAACCAAGAACGCCAAAAGGATAGGTGCTTAATGACGGCGGAGTGGTTTGTGGACAAAGTGTGGTTTGAGGCGCTTAAGGGGAAGATCCCGACCCAAAAAGCGAAACGGCTCATGTGCGAAGTATACCGGATGTCTTTCCTATACACCCACAAGGAGAACTTCGAGCAAAGAAAAAATAAATCGGAAGAATCCCAACAAATGGAGGACAAATAATGAAATGTTTTGAACAATACCTGGGGAATCTGGACGCCATGACCACTGAAAGCAATGGCGAGAAGATAAAATCATACATTCACCCGACATTGAAAAACCTGGGCGTCATAAACGTGGTCTTGCTGAGGGAAGCCGTGGCGCCGGTGGTCTTTCGCAACGCGGAGCAGGAAATCACGGATATTGAAGTGGACGGCGAGGTTTATGTGCGGGCCGTGCCCAACAAGTTTAAATATCCTGAAAAAAACCGGGGCATGCAGATCCTCCGGGCCTACAACGTGGGAGGCCGCCTGCCCCAAAACAAAACCGTCATCGGAAAAAAACAGTCCGTTTCGGAAGTTTACGACCTCAACACCTTTGTGTTCGGCGACTCCGCCATGCGGGAAAAAAACGTCTTGCCCGTAAAAAGCGGAGTCAATTACTCCGACGGCCTGAGCCTTTTGCCCAAGCACCAATGCGTTGACCAGACCTTTCATAACCGGGCCTTTGAAGATGGAACCCTGTTTGACGCCGAAAGCAAGAAAAACAGCGACAACCTGTTCAATCGCCATTTCATAACGCCCGGAACCCTGATGGTGCAAGTTCTCTCCTCCCAGGGCAGGCTTTTACCCCCGGAAGCCCTGGACCACCTATTGCTCTCCATTGGCGTGGCCGGGACATACGGCGGCCAGACTTCCGTCACGGGCACCAACATCCGCACCTCCATCGTGGGCGTGTACGGCGCCAAATTCGAGCGACCGGCGTCCTCGCCTTACGAAATCATCAAGGCCCTGGCGCGGTACGAGGCGGACCTCACCGAGCCAAACGAAGCGGAGGCGGCCATCCATCAAATGCTGTCCGAAGCCTACGAAACCGCCATGGACGGCAAGGAGGCCCGGGACTATCAGACGGAACTGGTTTCCCGGTTCGAAAACCAGGACCCGTCGCTGGAAGCGCAGTACAAAAAGGCGGCCCTGAAAGTGGGCGATCTTTTCGACAACTGGTTTGGAACGGGGAAAAAATCATGAAAGTGAATATTCTTCCTGTCAAAGCGAAAACCCTCACGCCCTTCGCCTACCACAGCCTGATGGTTCAGGGCGGCACGGCCACGCTTCCCGAACTGGCGGGCGACCGGGCCGTGGCCTTCGGCCTTGCCCTGGCTCTCGGCATGACCCAGGCCAGGGTGGCCCTGCCTCCCAAGGATTACAAGGGACATATACAGGCCATGCCCTTCCGGGCGTCCGTATTTACCACGAATGAACCGGAGCTATTGCCACCCCTGACCCGCCGCCTGAACCTGGACGGGGAGGCAGGGTATCAGAAAGCCGTCCAGGACGTGGCGAAAAAGGGGAATCTCAAGGAGTTTTTCCACATCCAGGAAATCCCCCCGGACAAAGAGTTTGCCGGCGCCTTGTTCGGCCTGGACGGCTTCGATCCTTTTGAGTATTTGGGGGCCTCCATCATCGTCGTCCGGATCGGGCTGCATCGAAGCGGCATGCTGGCCCTGACGCAGGCCCGGAAGGATTTTCCGGTGCGGCTGAACGCCTCCACGGCCTGGCTTTTCGACCGGGAGCTGGAGGTGGAGCGGTATTGCCTGCACAACCTGCAATTGACGCCTGAGTATTCCCTGGATCAGGCGGCCGAAGAGGTGAGCCGATGGACCTAGTCATCGCACGACATTGCGTGGGAAAGGACCCGGAAACGGGCCTTTCCCCCATGCAAGAGGAATTGCTGAATAACCCCGCTCCTGTGCGCATCGCTTCGGCGCCCACGGGAGCGGGCAAAAGCTACGCCTTCAAGCAGGCCATGGCCCGGGGAGAGCGCGTCCTGTTCATCGTTCCAACCCGCAGGCTGGCCCAAAATCTATATGGCGGGATTAAAAGCGACCTAATCAACCAGGACGGCTGGTCCGAAGAGCAGGCAAAGGCCAAACTGGCCGTCTGGAGCGGGGACGAAACCAAGAAGCTGAAAGCCGAAGGCGTGGGCCATGTCCCGGCTCGGCGGCTTAAGGAAATTATGGGCCTGGACCTGACGCGCCCCGGCGGGGAAATGATCATCGCCATTCCCGAAACCCTGTCCTGGCTTTTGCTTCGCCCCGCGCTTGATCCCGGGCTTTCCCGGGTGGGAATCCTGGACATCGCCGAAAATTTCGACCACGTGGTTTTCGACGAGTTTCACACCATATCGCCTCGGGGATTCGGGCTGGCCGCCGTGACCGCATTGTTGGCGGCGACCTGGGAATCCGGAGCCATGAAGGTGAGCTTCCTGTCAGCCACCCCTTTGGACATCGCGCCTGTCCTTATCAAGATGGGCGTGCCGAAGGATAAGATCGTCCTTGTCAAAGAGCCTATACAGGATGCAGGCAGGGCGGTGCACGGGGACGTCAGGCTGAGCCTTCGGCAGGCCCCGGACCTGACAAGCCTTGTGGAGGACAACCTGGACGCCCTGCGTCAAGAAGTTGCCTCAGGCGCCATGGCGGTGATGATCTTTGACGAGTTGCGCAGCCTCCATACGCAGCTGCCCCGCCTGGAATCCGTTTTAGCGAAGGCCGGAATTAACCCCGGAGAGGCCCTGGCCGTCAGCAGCATTCACGACTCCACACAAGGAGGCGCAAAAACCGGATTCTTCCGCCATGGACGCGCCGAGGATCCCCGCCGGTACAAGTTCCTGACCGCCACCTCCAGCGTGGAAATGGGCGTGACCTTCCGGGCCAACCTCCTGTTTATGGAGCCCGGATTCCAGGCCATGAACTTCCTGCAGAGGTACGGCAGGGCCGCCCGGGGCGACGTAAACGGCCGGGTTTTCGTCCGCCTGGACGAAAACGTCCAAAGAGGGCCTTGGATTCGAAAGCTGAAAAAATTCGTGGAAGCCAACCAAAACCAGGCCTCGGACATCGAATCCCTGACCCTCTCCCTGACCAAATCCCTTCAGAAACAGTTCAAGCCCCAGCCCGAAAAAATCCTGTTCGGCGCCCTGCCCAACCGGGCCGCCTACGCCGCCGGGCTGTTCTGGCGGGCCCTCATCGCCCATCCCAGCATGAAAGGGTTCCAGGCCGCCCATTTGCGGGACATGCAGCCGCCTCCCGCAAAAGCAGTGGGAGCGCTCATCGCCCAGGTCCGAAAACTGGAAAAACACCATACCATAGGCCGATACGCCAAGGACTGGCTGGACAGGTTTGAAAACGAAGCCCGTACTCTCCGGGATTTCGACGCAAAAATCCGTGTGTTCGAGCCGGATGGAAAAAATTACGACGTTTCCGAATACTGGCTGGAAAGAAACACGGAGATCCTGTTTCAATACCCGGTCCTGGAAGGAAAAAACCACGAGGTTGAAGTGCATATCTCCGGCGCCCTGGATTCCTATATGCTGGACAAAAAAAACCGCGTGCAAAAAACCGTAACGGCCCGGTTTCCCCACAAGCTGGAAACCGAACAGCTTCCGTTTAACGGCGAACTCGTCAAAAACTGGTGCGACAAACTCCGGGAGGATAAATGGTACGACCTGGCCCGGACGAGCGATCCCGAACTTTTGGAATGCCTGGATGCGGCCGTAAAACTGGTGCAGTTGACAGGCCTGGTGGTGAGCGATGCAGACGTGGGAATGGATTCATGCGCAGGCGTTTTATGAACGGGTGGAGCGCCTGAACCTCCACGGCCTCCACTTTCAGCACGCGGCCCTGTGCGAACGCCGGGCGTGGCTGTACATGCACAACGTCAACTTCGCCCATTGGCACGCCAGAGTGGCTTTAGGCGCCGTGCGCCACGCCAACGCGTTTAAAAGGGATCATTCCACAGCCGGGCTATTCGGCCTGGCGCCGGACATGGTGGATTGGGAAAACAACATCGTCCACGAAAACAAGGGCACGGGCGGCGCCGTAGAGGCCGCGGACAGCCAGACCGCCTTTTACGCCCTCATGCTGAGCATCGCCACGGGAAAGGCCTGGACCGCCAAGACCCACGTACTGTCCACCAAAAAGGTGCGGGACGTGGTCATGGACAGGGAAGCCTTGGACAGAATGAACCGCCTCTCCCTGCGCCTGGAAGCCCTGGCCGGCGAGGCGGAAGTCCCGCCGGCCCGTCCCATCCCATTGTGTCAAACCTGTTCGGCCGCCGTCTTTTGCGGCTACGATTAAAGGAGCGATTGTGGAAACATTGTTTATTTCCCGGGAAGCCAATCTTTCCCGAAGGGAAAACACCCTGATCGTCTCCATGGACGGCCAAAAACGGTTTTTTCCCATTGAAAAAATCCGCCACATCGTGATGCTGGGCCAGGGACGCTTCAACTCCGCCTTTCTCTGCCTATGCGGCGCCCACGGCGTGCGGGTGTCCGTGTTCGACTACTACGGCTACTACAAAGGCTCCTTCGAGCCCAAGCCTCAAAACCCCTCGGGCCGGGTCGTCAAAGAACAGGCCCGGTGCATCCTGGATGACCAAATCCGCCTGGAAACGGCCCGAGAAATCGTCCGGGGCGCCTGGCGCAATATGCGCGCCAACCTGGCCTATTATCAATACCGGGGCCAAAAACGCCTGGACCCGATCCTGGAGCAAATGGACAATATGGCGGAAAAAATCGAAACGGCGCCGAGCATCCCCAAACTCATGGGCGCCGAAGGCGTCCTCCACGCACGCTACTTTGCAGCCTGGCCCATTGTGGACCCTCGCCTGGACTTCGCCCCGCGCATTCGCAGGCCGCCCAACAATCCCATCAACTGCCTGATTTCATTTTTCAACCAATTGACCTACACGGCCGTGCGCCATGAAGTCTATAAAACCCACCTGGAGGAAACCCTCTCGTGGCTTCATTCCCCCGGAACCGGAAGATCCTCCCTGAGCCTGGACCTGGCCGAACCCTTCAAGCCCATCCTGGCCGACAACCTCATCTTCCGCCTGATCCGGAAAAACATCCTGGCGGATAACTGGTTCTCCCAAAAAGACAAGGTTTGCCTGCTGACCGAAACCGGACGGCGCCATGCGGCCGAGCATTTTTCGACCCGCCTGGAGGAACGATACAAAGGAAAATCCTACAGGGAATGGATCTACCGCGAAGCCGTGGCCCTGGAACGATCCGTCATGGGCCTGACCCCCTACGAAGCCTTTAAACGAAAGCCCTGAAAGGAGGCGCATCATGTTCGTGGTCATGACCTACGACGTGGAAGCCAAACGCACCCACAAATTCCGCAAACTCCTGCGGAAATACCTCTCCCACACCCAATACTCCGTGTTTACCGGCGACCTCCCCGAAGCCGCACTCCTGGAGCTTCGCAACAAAATCCACGAGATCATCCTGCCCGGAGACCGCGTGACCGAAATCACCGCGGAAAACCGCCATAACATCAATATTGTGCACCTGCTCGGTCAAAAACCGAAAAACGGTGCAATAAAAGGCAAAGTCCTGACCACCGAGGACTCCAGCCATAAATCCGACTACCAGGTGCTCTGATCCCCAACTTCAACCCCCGGTCCTGCAAAATCCCCCGGGGTGTGAAGTCGAATTTACTGATTTTCTCAAAAAAGATGTTTGGAAAAATGGACAAAACAAAGCATTTTTGCAATGATTAAAAGGGTTATCCATCCCTATAAGGGGTTATGAGTTCAGCGCCCTGTTGCGGGTAGCCCATGAGGTTCTGGTTATCCATCCCTATAAGGGGTTATGAGAACCCGATGAGCGAACTCGGGCTTGTTGAAGTAGACGTTATCCATCCCTATAAGGGGTTATGAGCCTGTCCAGGGCTGTTGTCCAGGGTAAAAATGCCCGTGTTATCCATCCCTATAAGGGGTTATGAGTTGTGAACAACTCGGAGCACGAGGTTTCCCTGTTTTGGGTTATCCATCCCTATAAGGGGTTATGAGTTTTGCTCTGGGGTAGACTGCTTCCAGATAGGCTTAGTTATCCATCCCTATAAGGGGTTATGAGATTTTCCCGGCGTCACGAAAATGATTTAGCGGATGGGTTATCCATCCCTATAAGGGGTTATGAGTTTTGCTCTGGGGTAGACTGCTTCCAGATAGGCTTAGTTATCCATCCCTATAAGGGGTTATGAGATTTTCCCGGCGTCACGAAAATGATTTAGCGGATGGGTTATCCATCCCTATAAGGGGTTATGAGTTGTCCTCCGGCAACCTGACCGTGGGCAAAGTGTACGGTTATCCATCCCTATAAGGGGTTATGAGCTGGGCCAGGACACGCAGGCGTATCTTAACAGTCAGGGTTATCCATCCCTATAAGGGGTTATGAGACGTCAGTGACCACGGTTATCATGCCGATGTAGTCAAGTTATCCATCCCTATAAGGGGTTATGAGACGTTTTCGGCGGTCATGTCCAAGGACCGGAACAGGTTATCCATCCCTATAAGGGGTTATGAGACTGCGGAGGACTGGCTATCGCCCGTGCTTTCCCAGGTTATCCATCCCTATAAGGGGTTATGAGAATGGATAATCCAGGCTATCAGGGCCGTTTTGCCGAGTTATCCATCCCTATAAGGGGTTATGAGCATATAACGCTTTGATCATCACCAAACCGAGCCACAGTTATCCATCCCTATAAGGGGTTATGAGGCCCGAAACACTGCTTAAAGCGCCCCGTGTTGCGGGGTTATCCATCCCTATAAGGGGTTATGAGTTCATCCAGGGGCTTTTAAACGATTCCGACGGCGATGTTATCCATCCCTATAAGGGGTTATGAGACGG
>NZ_KE386984.1:22614-70208 GCF_000429905.1 Desulfatibacillum aliphaticivorans DSM 15576
GGCGTTCAAGGTTATCCATCCCTATAAGGGGTTATGAGCAGGCCCGAAAGCCCGTCCCGTGGGATGGGTAACACGTTATCCATCCCTATAAGGGGTTATGAGATATTCCTGCCCATGCCAGCCGGTGACAAGATCGGAGTTATCCATCCCTATAAGGGGTTATGAGAAGTTTAAAAGCAACCTTGGCTCCGTCAAGGAAACAGTTATCCATCCCTATAAGGGGTTATGAGACAAGCAATGTCAAATGGTCTGACTTATCAAGTGTGGTTATCCATCCCTATAAGGGGTTATGAGATGGGCAAACACTCCAAGGCCGCGTTTATGGCCTATGTTATCCATCCCTATAAGGGGTTATGAGCGTTGTAATACTTCGCAACCAGATCCCCGGAGCCAAGTTATCCATCCCTATAAGGGGTTATGAGCTGGCTCCATGACCCAGGCCGTCGCCCAGGATCTTGGGTTATCCATCCCTATAAGGGGTTATGAGAGACGATATTTATCAGTATGCTGAGTCTTTCCAGGGGTTATCCATCCCTATAAGGGGTTATGAGGGTCAACCACATGGGCGCAAAGATAAGCGCCGGTCTGGTTATCCATCCCTATAAGGGGTTATGAGAGACACGGACATGGGGAAGCTCGGGAAGGATTTCATGTTATCCATCCCTATAAGGGGTTATGAGACTTTGGCGAGCAAATCCAGTGCCCAGGCTCGGCAGGTTATCCATCCCTATAAGGGGTTATGAGTGGAAGAAGCCAAAAAGCTGGCCGACAAAATCGACCGTTATCCATCCCTATAAGGGGTTATGAGTTCCGTCCTATCCCCTGCTATACGGCCATAAACGGTGTTATCCATCCCTATAAGGGGTTATGATTTGAACAGTCCCAGTCCAGAGAGAGGTTGATCGAGATCTTCAGAAGCGCCGGCCGGGGAGGGACAACCTACAAAGGCACAACGCATCAGCAGGCGGTTTCTTTTCAGTCCAGGCACATGGTGCTTCTGGCGAGCATCGAAAAAAGCCTGCCCAGAGCTGCGGACAATTCCCGCTTTCTCTCCATTTGCACAAAAAAGGACCCGACCAGAAAACCGAAGATTCCGGATTGGCGCGAATTGGAAGAAATAAGAACGGACATGGTTGCCTACGCGTTATGCAGGTTAACTTGGGCTCAAGTCGACCTCAATAGGGGCACAGCCAAATTGGATCCCGGTACGACCAAGAACAACGAAGGCCGTCTGGTTTTTTTGGATGAGGAGTTGCAAGGCATGTTGAAGGGTCTCCATAAAAAGCGCAAAAGCCTACTACCCTGGGTATTTCTTAACGAACGGGGAACGGGCCGAGTGGATCAGTTTTCCAAGTCATGGGCAAACGCTTGCACTAAAGCAAAATTAGGCCATCGATTGTTTCATGATTTGAGAAGGACTGCTGTGCGCAACATGGTTCGATCAGGTGTGCCGGAAGCGGTCGTCATGAAGATCTCAGGGCACAAAACGAGATCGGTATTTGACAGGTATAATATCGTGAGCGAGGAGGACCTGAAAGCTGCTGCATTCAAGCAGGAAGGGCATCTTCAGAGGGTCGCAGGCACAGTTTAGGCACAATTTAGGCGCAATCGGCCATTTTGAGCATAAAAAAAGGTTAGCCCAAAACGAGCTAACCCTTTGATTTTCTTATGGAGGCGGCATCCGGATTTGAACCGGAGAATAACGGATTTGCAGTCCGCTGCCTTACCACTTGGCTATGCCGCCCAAAAAAAATGGAGCGGGAAACGGGATTTGAACCCGCGACTTCGACCTTGGCAAGGTCGCACTCTACCACTGAGTTATTCCCGCTCAGCGACCCCTACTTACCCAGAACAGGCAGGGTTTGTCAACCAAAAAAACGCTAACAAAAGCCTAAAATTCAACTTCTGATGACCTTTGAGTAATTCCTGAAATACTCGGCCCCGGACCAGATAGTAAAGACCAAAGCAATCCATAAAACCCAGTATCCCACCTGCCCGAAATCCAGGAAAAAACTCTCCGTAAAATAATACTTGTGATGAAGCAGCAAGGGGATGATCGCCCCGATCTGAAAGCCCATTTTATACTTGCCCAGTTTTTCCGCGGCAATGACCTTGCCCTGCTCCGCGGCGATGCCCCTGAGTCCGGTTACGGCCAGTTCGCGGCCCACGATGACGCAGGCTATCCAGCCCGGAATCCACTGGTGCCACGTGAGCATGGTCAGGGTGGACATGACCAGGAGCTTGTCGGCCAGGGGATCCATGAACTTGCCGAAGTTGGAGACAAGTCCCAGGGATCGGGCGTAATAGCCGTCCAGCCCGTCGCTGATGGCCGCCAACGAAAACAAAACGGCGGCGATAAAGCAAAACAGTTTGCCGGGCTCCTGAGGCAGCAACAGTATAACGATGCCGGGGATAGTCACCACCCTGAATAACGTCAGGGTGTTTGGATGCAGCACAATGTCCTTGAAAGAGCGACCTGAAGCCATGATATTCCTATTACGGACCGGTTTGGGCTTACTTTTTGGACTTTTCGTAGTCCGCCAGAAAGGCTGCCAAGCCCTTGTCCGTCAGGGGATGGCCCATCATTTTCTTGATAACGCCAAAGGGAATGGTGGCCACGTCCGCGCCCATCATGGCTGCTTCCAGCACGTGAAGCGGATTGCGTACGCTGGCGACCAGCACTTCGGTGTCAAAGGCGTAGTTGTTATAAATGGTCACCATCTGCTCAATCAGGAGCATGCCTTCGTTGGCCAGGTCGTCCAGGCGTCCCACAAAGGGGCTGACGAAAGCGGCGCCCGCTTTGGCCGCAACCAACGCCTGCAAAGGAGAGAACACCAGGGTCACATTGACCGGAATGCCTTCCGAGGACAGGGCGCGGGTGGCGATCATGCCGTCGGGAATCATGGGGATCTTAATGACGATGTTCTTATGGATAGCAGCCAGCTTTTTACCTTCTTCAATCATGGACTTGGCTTCGGTGCTGATAACCTCGGCGCTGATGGGGCCGTCCACTTCGGCGCAGATATCCTTGATGATATCCTCAAAAGGCCTTCCTTCTTTTGCAATCAGGGACGGGTTGGTCGTTACGCCGTCCACCATTCCCATGCTGTTGGCCTCTTTGATCTCGTCGATGTTGGCCGTATCGATAAAAAACTTCATCCGCCGCGCTCCTTGTTTGAGTGTGTTTTTTTATTCCGGTTTATTTTTGATTAAGATATTTTTTCATGCATTCCTCGCTGCAGAAATACATGAGCTGTCCGTCCACTTTGGCTGCAACCCCTTCCCGCTTGGGAAAATACACCTTGCAAACCGGGTCCTGCACCATGACATCGTCTATCTGCCGGACATCCTGGCGATCCATCCGGGGCCTGTTTTTTTCAGGTCCGGGGCCTGCCAGGGCCTTGTACACCATGTAACCCAACCCGGCAAATATTAAAAATTTTAGCCACATGAGCAACCCCTTAAGCTATTTCGGCGCTCCGGTCAAGCCGGATTCACGCCGTTATTGCAAGGACATCCTCCAATACCATGACATCCTTGCCGCCGTCATCCAGTTTGTCCAGAAGTGCGCTAACTGTCTTTTTTAAAACCGGATGCTGCAATTCCGGAGCTATATCACAAAGCGGGGCTAAAACAAACCGCCTTTTATGAAGCCGGGGGTGAGGTATTTCCAAATCTCCCGATTCCATGACAAGGTCTCCGAAAAACAGGATATCCATGTCCAGGACCCTGGGGCCGAAACGGGGGCCTGCATTGGTGCGCCCCGCCTCTTTTTCCAGGGATTTGAGCAAGGCCAAAAGATCCCGGGGCGCCAGGCTTGTCCTGATCCTGGCAGCCCCGTTCATAAACCTGTCCTGGGCTTCGTAATCCACGGGCTCGGTATCGTACAGGCGGGATATCTTTTCCACCATGCAGACTCCGGACCGGCTCAGGCTGTCCATGGCCCACTGGCAGTTTTTCTTCAGGTCTCCCATGTTGGACCCGAACCCGATGTAAACGGTATGCTCCAATGCGATCTTTCCTTAGAGCTTCAATTCCTGCATGCGCTTGACCGCTTCGGCCATGCGATCCTTGTTCTGGGTGAGGGCCATGCGGAAATAGCCTTCGCCCGGCGCGCCGAACCCGTTGCCCGGGGTGGCTACAATGCCCGCCTCGGTAAGGAGCTTGGTGCAGAAGTCCGCCGAGGAGTATCCTTCCGGAACCTCGACCCACATGTAAAAGGTGGCCTTGGGAGGCGTGCATTTGAGGCCCATGGCGTTCAGGCCTTCCATAAGCAGGTCGCGGCGCTCCTGGTAGATCTTGGAGTTGTCGGCCACGCACTGTTGATCGCCGTCCAGGGCTTCGATGCCCGCCATTTGCACGGCGTCGAAGGCGCCGGAGTCGATATTGCTCTTGACCTTGCCCAGGGCGCCTATGACTTCCGCATTTCCAACCGCAAACCCCAGGCGCCAGCCGGTCATGTTGTATGTCTTGGACAGGGAGTGGAATTCGATGCCCACTTCCTTGGCGCCGTCCACTTCCATGAAGCTCATGGGAGCGTATCCGTCAAAGGACATTTCCGTATACGCGGCGTCGTGGCAGACGATGATTTTATATTTTTTAGCGAATTCAATGACCTTTTTGAAAAACGCCTCGTCAGCCACGGCGGCCGTGGGATTGTTGGGATAATTGATGAACATGAGCTTGGCCTTGGACGCAACGTCCTCGGGAATGGCGTCCAGGTCGGGCAAAAAGCCGTTTTCCTTCAGCAAAGGCATGATGTGGCAGGATCCGCCGCAGAACTCCACGCCGATCTGGTAGACCGGATAGGCCGGGCTGGGAACCAGGGCCACGTCCCCGGGGTTGATGTATGCCAGGGGGATGTGGGCGATGCCTTCCTTGGAGCCGATCAGGGTGATGATCTCCGAAAGCTCCAGGTTCACGCCGAAGCGTTTGTCGTAAAAACGGGCGACCGCCTTATTGAACGCGCCCATGCCGGAATAGGAAGGATAGCGGTGGTATCTGGGATCTTTGGCGGCCTCGTTCAGGGCCTTGATGATATGATCCGGAGTGGGCAGGTCGGGATCGCCTACGCCCAGGTCGATAATGTCCACGCCCTTGGCGCGAACCTCTTCCTTTTTCCGGTCGATTTCCGCAAACAAATAGGGTGGAAGTTGTTTGAGCCTGTCCGCCTTTTCAAATTGATCCATGATCCATCCTTTCCGCTTATTTTTTTTGGGCCAGTTTCAGGGCGTCCGGCCCGATTTCTCCCGTGTAAATAATATTGGCGTCCCCTTCGAGAAAGATATTGCCGTATCCGCCGGGCACGCGCTTGTAATGCACGTAAAGATACCCGCCGCTGCGGGTCAAAACCTTGACCGGAGACAAAGCCGCGTCCGCCGCCACCCGGGCGAGGGCTGCGGCCACTGCGCCGGTTCCGCAGGCCAGGGTTTCCCCTTCCACGCCTCTTTCATACGTGCGAACGGCAAGCTCACCGCGGCGGAACTCCACGAAATTCACGTTGGTTCCCGCCGGAGCGAAGGCTTCGTGATACCGGATTTTTCGGCCCAGTTCTTCCACATCGGGCTTTTCGATATTACCCACCAAAAGCACCACATGGGGCACGCCCGTGTTCATACTGGTGACGTTGCAAGTGGTTCCGTCCACGTCCAGGGCGTAGAAATATTTGACGTCCGTGGGATCGGTCAAACCCGCCTTGACTGTTTCGCCCAAAACTTCTGCATGGATGACGCCGGCCAGGGTTTCAAAGGTCATTTTCTCACCGGCGATCTTGTTCAGATAGGCGAAACGGGCCACGCATCTGGAAGCATTGCCGCACATTTCCGCTTCGCTGCCGTCGGAGTTGTAAAACTGCCATTTGAAGTCGCACTGGTCGCTGTTTTCTACAAGGACTAACCCATCGGCGCCTATGGAAATCTTTCGGGCGCACAAGGCTTTTGCAAGCCCAGGCATGTCGTCCTTGGCTATTTTTCCGTCACGATTATCAGCGATAATGAAATCGTTGCCGCTTCCGCTCATCTTGTAAAACTGCAAACCGGTCATCTTAATCTATCCTATAAAAAGGTTGGAATAACTTCCCCCCGCGTAAGATCTTCGTAATTCTCGCGCTGCCGAATGACTTCAAAGGCATTGCCTTTTACCATGACCTCGCAAGCCCTGGGACGGGAGTTGTAATTGGAGGACATGGCGAATCCGTATGCGCCTGCGCTCATAACCGCCAGCAAATCCCCCGGGACTACGGCGCCGATCTCCCGGTCCTTGGCCAAAAAGTCCGTGGACTCGCAAATGGGGCCGACCACGTCGCCGGTAAGAGGATCGCCCTCCCGTTTGTTTACGGGCTGGATCAAATGAAAGGCGCCGTAGATGGACGGCCGGATCAGGTCGTTCATGCCCGCGTCCACTATGATGAAATTCTTGGTTGCGCCTTCCTTCAGATACAGGAACCTGGTCACCATGATTCCCGCGTTGCCCACCATGGCCCTGCCCGGCTCCAAAACCACAGTGATGGGAAAGTCCGCAATCACCTTGCAAATGGCCTTGGCGTATTCGTCGGGCTCGGGAGGCTCTTCGTCATCGTAGTTGATGCCCAGTCCGCCGCCCACGTCCAGGTAGTTTATGCCGATTCCCATGCCTTTAAGCTCGGCGGCAAGGGATTTGACGCTTTCCATGGCTTCCACAAAGGGGCCCACCTGGGTGATCTGGGAGCCGATATGAAAATCGATGCCCACCACCTCCGTGGAGTCCAGTTCGTGAGCCGCCTTATAAGCCTCCACAACGGCTTCCTTGGCGATGCCGAACTTGTTCTTCTTCATGCCCGTGGAAATGTAAGGATGGGTTTTGGCGTCCACGTTGGGGTTGACCCGCAGGGAAATGGGGGCTTTTTTACCCAATGCCTTGGCCCGGGCGTTGATGGCCTGAAGCTCTTCAAAGGATTCCACATTGAACATGAGAATGCCGGAGTTGAGAGCCAGGTCGATTTCGTCCTGGGTCTTGCCCACGCCGGCGTAGGCGATTTTATTGGCCGGGATGCCCGCCTTCAGGCCCCGATGAAGCTCTCCGCCGGAAACCACGTCCAGACCCGTGCCCATATCCGCGAACATCTTCAGAATAGCGCCGTTGGTGTTGGCCTTGGCCGAGTAGCAGATAATGTGATCCACGTCTCCGAAAGCCTTGTCAAAGGCCTGAAAGTGACGGGTAAGGGTAGCATGGCTGTAAATGAAAAGAGGCGTTCCCAGGTTGGCGGCGATATCCGCAACCGGGACGTCCTCGCAATAAAGAGCATTATTCTGATACTGAAAATGATGCATGGCAAAACGGTCCTTGTTCTGACGCTATGTTGTTTGTCGTGCGATCAGGGCGCGGCGGGAATTGCTTCCACGCTCACCCTTTCCGAATCCTGCGCTTCCCCTCCGGGCCCGAAGGCGGTCACCTTGAAAATGTACCTAAACCCTTCCAGCACCGGCGTCATGTGCACGGCTTTATCCGACTGGGTCTGCCAGGGATTGAACTTGCCCACGTGCACAGTGGCTATCCGCTGGAAATTCATGGGGCAGTTCTTGCACGCCTCCTTGTCCAGCTTTTCCCGGGCCATAAATACGGCGAATCCATCCACCTTGCCGCCTGCAACGCACCCGGCCTGGTTCCAGGTCAGCCGCACCCTGCTGTCTTCCAGCATTTCCGCTTCCAAACCGCAGGCGGGCGCCGGAGGCTGGGTGTGGGGCGCCCTTGGGGGGCCTTTTTTCCCGCATCCTATGCTGAGAGCGAGGATTAGCGCCAGCGTACATATGAAGTATTGTCGCATTCCCGGCATTGTCAAGGTCAGTCTCCCGAAGTCTCCGCCTGAAGCTGGGTCTGAGCCCGGCCGATGGCGGCGATTACGTTGACGGAGGCAGTCCCGCCTATGGTGCGGCGGCGCTCCACAACATGCTCCACAGTAAGGGCTTCATACAAATCTTTTTCCAGTTTATCCGAAAACTTGCGCAGGTCGTTCAGGGAAATCTCGTGCAGCTCCCTGCCCCGATCCAGAGCATAAGCCACGGCCCGGCCCACGATTCCGTGGGCTTCGCGGAAAGGCACGCCTTTTTCCACCAGATAATCGGCCATATCCGTGGCGTTCAAAAATCCCTGGTTGGAGGCGTCGAACATGTTCCTCCGGTTGAACTCCAGCTTGGGAACCATCCGGGCGAACATGGCGACGCAGGCCTTCAACGTGTCCACCGCATCAAAGAGCGGCGGCTTGTCCTCCTGCATGTCCCGGTTGTAGGCCATGGGCAGGGATTTCATAGTGGTCAGAATAGCCATGAGGCTGCCGACCACGCGGCCCGTCTTCCCCCGCACCAGCTCCGGCACGTCCGGGTTCTTTTTCTGGGGCATGATGCTGCTGCCGGTGGCGAATGCGTCCGGCATGTTGAGAAAGGCGAATTCACTGGAAGACCAGAGAACCAGCTCTTCACTCATCCTGGAAAGGTGCACCATGCAGATGCTGGCGTCGGACAGGAACTCCATAATGAAGTCCCGGTCCGAAACCGCATCCATACTATTTTGCGTAACGCCCTCAAAGCCCAGGAGAGAGGCTGTATACTCCCGGTCCAGGGGGAAGGTCGTCCCGGCCAGGGCGGCGCTTCCCAGGGGCATTACATTGATTCTGTACAAGGCGTCCGTAAACCGGTCGCTGTCCCTGGTGAACATCTCGTAATACGCCATGAGATGATGGGAAAGCAGCACCGGCTGGGCCCGCTGCAAATGGGTGTAGCCCGGAACGAAGTAATCCAGATGCGCCTGGGCCGAATCCACAATGGCCTGGCGAAGCTCATGAAGCATGGCGATGATTCGCCGGGTTTCGTCCCGCAAATACAAACGGTTGTCCAGGGCGATCTGGTCGTTCCGGCTGCGCCCCGTGTGGAGCTTGGCCGCCGTCGGCCCCAGAATTTCCGTCAGCCTGGATTCGATGTGCATATGGATGTCTTCCAGGCTGTCGTCGTATTTGAAGTTTCCGGCCTCGATTTCGCCTTTTACCTGCCGGAGCCCCTTTTCCATGGCGTCGGCCTCGTCGGAGGTGATCACTCCGGCTTCGGCCAGGGTCCGTGCGTGGGCGATGCTGCCGGTTATGTCATGGGCGTACAGGCGCTTGTCCACCTGGATGGAGGAGGTGAAAGCCTCCACCATGTCATCGGTTTTTTCGGCGAACCTGCCGTCCCAGGGTTTGTGCTCAGCCATCACCCGACTCCTATTTGTTCAACATGGACTGTATGCGGAGCCTCAGGGAGTTCAGCCTGATAAAGCCTTCCGCGTCCTTCTGGCGATAAACCTCGTCCTCTTCAAAGGTGGCGAAATCCATGCGGTACAGGGACTTGTCCGACCTGCGCCCCAGCACCCTGCAATTGCCTTTATAGAGTTCCAAAAGCACCTCGCCGCAGACGTTTTCCTGGGTGGCGTCGATGGTGGTCTGCAAGAGCTTCATCTCCGGGGAGAACCAGAATCCATTGTACACCAGTTCGGCGTATTTGGGAATGAGGGAATCCCGCAGATGGGCCACTTCGCGGTCCATGGTCAGGGTCTCCATGTTCATATGAGCGATGCGCAGGATGGTCCCGCCGGGAGTTTCGTACACGCCCCTGGATTTCATGCCCACGAAACGGTTTTCCACAATATCCATGCGCCCCACGCCGTGCTTGCCGCCCAGTTCGTTGAGCTTGGCAAGCAGATTGGCGGGAGAGAGCTTTTCGCCGTTGACCGCAACGGGGTTGCCCTGTTCAAACTGAATCAAAACCTCTTCAGGCTGATCCGGCGCTTGCTGAGGCGACACGGACATGACAAACATGTCCTCTTCCGGCGGCGCCCAGGGGTCTTCCAGCACTCCGCCTTCAAAGCTGATGTGCAGCAGGTTCCGGTCCGAGCTGTAGGGCTTGGCCTGGGTCGTGGGAACCGGAATGCCGTGCTTCTCGGCGTAAGCCATGAGCTTGGTCCGGGAGTTCAGGTCCCATTCCCGCCAGGGGGCGATGATCTTAATGGACGGATCAATGGCCAGGTAGCTCAGTTCAAACCGCACCTGATCGTTGCCCTTGCCCGTGGCGCCGTGGCTGACTGCGTCCGCGCCTTCCAGCTTGGCGATTTCCATCTGGCGTTTGGAAATAAGAGGCCGGGCCAGGGAGGTTCCCAGCAGGTACTGGCCTTCGTAAATGGCGTTGGCCCGGAAAGCGGGGAACACGTAGTCCTTGACGAATTCCTCGCGCAGATCGTCTATATATACGGCGCAGGCGCCGCTGGCTTCGGCTTTGCCGCGGACGGGCTCAAGTTCTTCGCCCTGTCCGATATCGGCGGAGAAAGCCACCACTTCGCACTGGTAGGTTTCCACAAGCCATTTTAAGATGACGGAGGTATCCAGTCCGCCGGAATACGCCAGAACCACCTTTTTAATATCTTTTCCCATGATGCTTCTCCTATTTCCAAAGCCTGATCAAGGCGTCCAAAATCGCCTTGTGCATGTGCAATTTGTTTTCGGCCTGATCCCAGACCACGGAATTGGGTCCTTCCAGAACCCCGGCGGTGATTTCCTCGCCCCGATGCGCCGGCAGGCAATGCATGACGCTGACATCCTTGGCGGCCAGGTTTACCAGGGCCTGATCCACGACGTATCCTTCAAAGGACTTCATCCTTTCGTCGCTTTCCTCCTCCTGGCCCATGCTGGCCCAAACGTCTGTATATAAAACGTCCGCGCCCACGGCGGCTTCCTTGGGATCGCTGACAACCTTGACGCTTCCCGCAGAGCTCTCCTTGACCTTGTCCAGGATGGTCTGCTCGGGCAGATGATCGTCCGGGCAGGCCAGCACCAGATCCAGGCCGAGAATGGCGGCCGCTGATATCCAGGAATGAGCCACGTTGTTGCCGTCGCCGATCCAGGCGATCTTTACGCCTTCATACCCGCCTTTCAGTTCGATAACCGTTAGGATGTCGCTTAATACCTGGCAGGGGTGATACACGTCGGTCAGGGCGTTGATGATGGGTATGGAGGCCTCCCGGGCCAAGTCTTCCACAAACTCCTGGGAAAAGGTCCGCACCACCAGGGCGTCCAGATACCGGGACAGCACCCGGGCCGTATCTTCCACCGGCTCCTGACGCTTGATCTGCGTATCGCCGGATTGAATGTACATGGGCACGCCGCCAAGCTGAATCATGGCTGCTTCAAATGAAACGCGCGTCCTCGTGGAGGGCTTGTCAAAAACCAAACCGGCGGTCTTGCCCTGCAATACGGGTTCGTAAACGCCCTGCTTGTGTTTTTTCTTTCCGTCCCGGGCGTTGGCGAATAATTGGTCTATCTGCTCTTTGGACAAGTCCGAGAGAGTGGTGATGTCAACTTTCATATATTAACCTCCTAAAAGCGGATTTCCTCCCGCTTTGATTTACCGGCAGTCTGCAAGAATCTTGTCCAATGTTTCGATCAGGCCGTCCACGTCCTTCCGCGTTATGATCAGCGGAGGCACAAACCGGAGGACGTCGCCCTGCGTGACATTGAAGATGTAGCCCATTTCCATGGCTTTGGCCGCAATGGGCCCGCCGGGCATGTTCAGCTTGAGACCCAAAAGCAGCCCCATGCCCCGCACTTCCTCCACGCAGTCGAATTTTTCTTTCAGCAGCAGCAACTGGTTTTTAAAGTAGTCGCCTACCGAAATGGACATTTCCAGCAGATCCTGGTCCATGAGAGTAATCATCACGGCCCGGGCCGCGGCGGTCACCAAAGGGGTTCCGCCGAATGTGGTGGCGTGGGCGCCTGGAGTGAACGCGGAAGCAACCTCTTCCGTGGCCAGGGCGGCGCCGATGGGCAGGCCGTTGGCAAGCCCCTTGGCCAGGGTCATGATGTCGGGAACGGCGCCCATTTGCTGATGGGCGAACAAGGCGCCGGTCCGGCCCATGCCCGTCTGGACCTCGTCGAAAATCAGCAGAATGCCTTTTTTATCGCAAAGCTCCCGCAAACCGGGAAGATATCCGGGAAAAGGAACCATGACGCCGCCTTCCGCCTGAATGGGTTCGGTAAGGACCGCGCAGGTTTCGTCGGTAATGGCTTTTTCCACGGCTTCCAGGTCGTTGAACGGCACGTGGTCGAACCCGTCCATCATGGGCTCGAATCCCTTTTTAATAGCGTCCTGGCCGGTGGCGGCCATGGTTGCAAAGGTCCGGCCATGAAAGGATTTTTCCATGGCGATCACCCGGTATTTATCAGGCTGGCCTTTTTCCGAAAAATATTTCCGGGCCATTTTGATGGCCGCTTCGTTGGCTTCGGCTCCGCTGTTGCAAAAAAACACCCGGTCCGCAAAACAGGAATTGATGAGCTGATCCGCCAGCAGGGTTTGGGGCTCGGTGTAAAACAGGTTGGACACATGCACCAGTTTGGCGGCCTGCTCCGATACGGCCTGGGTCACCGCCGGATGGGCGTGGCCCAGAATGCATACGGCGATGCCGGCCAAAAAGTCAGTGTATTCCTTTCCGTCTTCGTCCCAAAGTTTAACGCCCTGGCCTTTTACAAGGCATATGGGATTCCGGGCGTAGGTGTTTGCAATTACCTGGTCTGCAAGTTGTTTTGTATTATTCATTGTTACGGCCTTTCATAAGATTTAATCACGCTTTGAATTCAGTTCCGATGCCTTTGTCCGTCAAAAGTTCCAGAAGCAAAGCGTGTCGTCGTCGGCCGTTGATAATATGCACTTTGTTTACGCCCCAGGAAATGGCGTCCAGGGCGCAATTGACTTTGGGGATCATGCCTCCGGCGATGACGCCCTCGTCAATAAGAGTCGCGGCGGCATGGGCGTTCAGGGAGGAGAGCAGATTGTCTTCCTGATCCTTGACGCCGTCCACGTCGGTGACCATGATCAGCCGCCCGGCCTTTAACGCCGTAGCCACATGGGAGGCCACCAGGTCCGCGTTGATATTGAAGGTTTCCCCGTTGTCGCCGGTTCCCACGGGCGCAATGATGGGGATGAATCCTTCCCGGGTCAGGGTGTTGATAATCCGGGGATTCACCGCCGTCACTTCCCCCACAAGACCGGGGTCGATGATTTCAGGGGGGCTGTCCGCGGTTTCCTTATGCATGATGGTCATCTTCCGGGCCTTGATCAGTTCGCCGTCCTTGCCGGAGAGGCCTACGGCCCGGCCGCCCGCCTGATTAATCTGAGCCACAATGGATTTGTTGACCTTGCCGCCCAGAACCATTTCCACCACATCCATGGTGGGCTGATCCGTGATGCGCATGCCTTTAACGAACGTGGAGCAGATGCCCATCTGATCCAGGACCTTATTGATCTGGGGGCCGCCGCCGTGAACCACAACCGGGTTGGCGCCCACCAGTTTAAGCAGGGTGATGTCTCGTGCGAAGGCGTCTTTCAGCTCTTCGTCCACCATGGCGTGGCCGCCGTACTTGATCACAATGGTCATGCCAGAGAACTCCCGAATGTACGGGAGGGCTTCCACCAGAATATCAGCAACAGTTTTTTCCATGACTCACCCAAATGATAGAGGCCGGCCCGCCTGCCTTTACAGGATGTACCGGGAAAGGTCCTCGTCTTCCTTAATGGATTCCAGTTTCGCCCGCACCATTTCCGCACCGATGGTGATTTTCTTTTCCGGAACCTCCGGGGCGTCGTAAAGAATGTCCTCCAACAGGCATTCCATAACCGTATGCAGCCTGCGGGCGCCTATGTTTTCCGTCCTGTCATTCACTTCCTTGGCGATGGATGCGATTTCCGCCACCGAGTCCTGTGTAAAAACGAGCTCCACGCCTTCGGTCTTCAACAACTCCTGATACTGGAGCATGATGGCGTTTTTCGGCTCGGTTAAAATCCGCATAAAATCATGTTCGGTCAGGGAGTCCAATTCCACCCGGATGGGGAACCGCCCCTGCAACTCCGGCGTCAGGTCCGAAGGCTTGGTCATATGAAAGGCGCCCGACGCAATAAACAAAATGTGGTCGGTCTTGACCATTCCGTACTTGGTGTTGACCGTGGTGCCTTCCACAATGGGCAAAAGATCCCGCTGAACCCCTTCCCGGCTGACGTCCGGCCCCTGCCCTTTTCCGCCGCCCACGGCGATTTTATCGATTTCGTCCAGGAAGATAATGCCGGACTCCTCCACCCGGGACAGGGCCTTTTTGACCACCTTTTCCATGTCGATGAGCCCCTGGGCCTCCTGCTGGGTGAGGATTTCCATGGCCTCGCTGACCTTGACCTTGCGCTTTTTCGTATTCTTGGGCATGAGGCCGCCCAGCATATCCTTGAAGTTGAACCCCACCTCTTCCATGCCCATGTTGGAAAAAATCTCCACCACCGGCGTATTGCGTTCGTTGATTTCCAGATCCACGTACCTGTCGTCGAACTTGCCGGAGTGCAGCATTTTCCGGAGCTTTTCCCGGGTGGAGTCCTGGTTGGAATCCCCCCGTGTGACGATTTCCAGGGTGGTCTCCCCCTCCGCATCGGCAAAGGGCTGGGTCTCCCTCTTGGGAGGAAGCAGGATGTCCAGGATGCGCTCTTCAGCGGCTTTCATGGCCGGCAGCGCCACCTCATCCTCCTCCTTTTCCCGCACCATGTTGACGGTGACTTCCACCAGATCGCGAATCATGGATTCCACGTCCCGGCCCACGTAGCCGACTTCCGTAAACTTGGTGGCCTCCACTTTTAAAAAGGGCACGTCCGCCAAT
This sequence comes from Desulfatibacillum aliphaticivorans DSM 15576, assembly GCF_000429905.1. Taxonomy (NCBI): domain Bacteria; kingdom Pseudomonadati; phylum Thermodesulfobacteriota; class Desulfobacteria; order Desulfobacterales; family Desulfatibacillaceae; genus Desulfatibacillum; species Desulfatibacillum aliphaticivorans. The sequence goes on from NZ_KE386984.1 coordinate 37,298, forward strand.
TTGGCCAGCCTTCTGGAGATTTCCGTTTTGCCCACGCCCGTAGGGCCTATGAGAATGATATTTTTCGGGGCGATTTCATCCCGCAAGTCCTGGGGAACCTGGCGTCTGCGCCAGCGGTTTCTCAGCGCAATGGCCACGAACCGCTTGGCATGGTCCTGCCCTATGATGTATTTGTCCAGTTCCTGAACAATTTCCCGGGGTTTTAGGTCTTCCATGCCTTCCTCATATCTCGTGCAGGGTGACTACCTGATTGGTGTAAATGCAAATGGAGGCGGCCACGTCCATGGCCGCTTTTGCGATGGCCGAAGCGTCCAGGTCCGAATGCCTGATCAGGCCGGTCGCCGCCGCCTGGGCGAAGGCTCCGCCCGACCCAATGCCTATGACGCCTTCGTCCGGCTCGATGATATCCCCGTTGCCGGAAATCAAAAACATGCGCTGGTCGTCCACGGCGATCATCATGGCTTCCAGCTTGCGCAGGTATTTGTCCGTTCTCCAATCCCTGGCCAGTTCCACGGCGGCCCGGGTCAGGTTTCCGTTGTATTGCTCCAGCTTGCCTTCGAATTTATCGAACAGGTTCAGGGCGTCAGCCGTGGCGCCGGCGAAACCCACCACAATCTTGTCGTGGTAGATCTTGCGGACTTTTTGCGCCGTGTGCTTGACCACCGTATTGCCAAGGGTTACCTGGCCGTCGCCTGCAATGGCGGTTTTGCCGTCCTTGCGAACCGCCAAAATGGTGGTGCCCCTGAAATCCAATGGGTTGCTCATGATCAAAGGTCCTTTTTCCGGCTGCTTGAATTCAACTTTTTTCGCCTCGCGGATGCGCCTTGTCATAGGCGGCCATGAGCCGGTCTATGCTCACATGGGTGTAGCGCCCGGTGGTGGAAATGCTGGCGTGACCGAGCAGTTCCTGGACCGAACGCAAGTCCGCGCCGTTATCCAGCATATGCGTGGCGAATGTGTGGCGCAATCCATGGGGGGACAAAGGCCGATTCAGCCCCATATCCCGCACGATCTTTTCCAGAATGCGCCGTATGGACCGGGTTGTGAGGCGCCCCCCGTTTTTATTGAGAAACACCGCTTCCGGGTCCTGATTTTTCGGCCCTTCAACGGCCAGCCTGTCCCTGTATGCCTTTATATGCTCCAGGGCCTTGGCGCCCGCCGGGACGATGCGCTCCTTATCCCCCTTGCCCAAAACCCGAAGGGTCTTGCCGGGGAAATTGATGCGGCCCATGTTCAGGCCCGCCAGTTCGGAAACGCGGATGCCCGTGGAATACAGGCACTCGAACATGGCTCTGTCCCTTGCGCCGGCCAGGGAGTCGTCCAAAATGGAGTCCAACAGGGCGAAAGCCTCGTCCACGGTCAGGTGGGCCGCCACGGTTTTCTTGCGTTTGGGCGTCACCACCGACTGAGCGGGGTTGACGGCCACACGGCCTCTTTTTTCCAGAAAACGATAAAAGGATCTCAGGGAGGAGAGCTTCCGGGCCATGGTGCTCTTTTCGTTCTTTTTATGCAAAAAGCCCAGATAGCCTCGAATGGCGAGGTTGTCCACCCTTTCCACGTCCGCGTTTTCCGGAGAGATTTCCCCTTGCAGGCCCGACTCGGCCACATAGGAGAAAAACTCGCGCAAATCCTTGCCGTAAGCCAAGCACGTTGCAGGGGAATATCTTCGTTCCGCGGCCAGGGATTCCAAAAAGGAATCAATCCAAAAAAAAGCGCCTTGGTCGTCTATATCCCCATGATGCATGGAAGAAGCTCTTCCCAGGAGCCCACCTCCTTAAAGGGGTGAGGCCTGCGGTTCCACGGCTGTCGGAAAAGGACCGGATTGATCCCTGCGTCCGCCAATAGGAAGCAGGTCTCCAACCGGTCCTCCACAAACCAGTTGCGGCCGTGATGGGCCAGGACATCTATTTTGGCCTCAAAACTGCCCGTGGCTTCTATGTGCATGTCTCCGTTGTCGATGCCCAGGTTGCTTCGGAGCCATTGTTCCACGGGCGACTTCCGGGGCCTGGCTGTGACGAACAAAAGAGGCGCCCCCAGAGCCCGAATTCGCCGCAAAGACTCCACGGCGCCCTCGATGGGTTGCAGGACTTCCTTGTACGTTCCGTCGATGATGTCCTTGATCACGTCAAGGATCACCTCATCGCTCATATCAAGGCAGTCCTCCAGCATGTAGCTGGTGATATCCTCTTTTGTTATGCCGCTGACGCCGTGCTTGTTCCGGGCGATGTCCAAAAACAGCTTCATGGCGTCGGCCACCACACCGTCAATATCAAAAGCCAGGGCGGCCGGATCGATTTTGTCCATTTTCAACAATACTTTATAAAAGACTATTGGAAAATTACGCGTCTGGCCGAAAAATGCGCTATTAGGCGGCCCTGCGGGTCTTTTTCTTAAGTTTGCTGATCTTGCGGCGAAGGATGGTCATCTGATCCTTGTCCTTGGCCTCAATGGCTGCGTCGCGTTTTTCCTTGAGTTCGTTGATCTGCTTTTTCAGGCCGCGGATGAGGCCGGTGTCCTTTTTGGGGCCGTCGTCCACGATGCCGCGGGCTTCCTTGATTTCGGAAAGCAGTTCAATCTTGTTCATGGAGTGCACGCCGACGATTCCGGGGATTTCCTTGGCAACTTCCCGGAGTTCCTTGGCTGTCATTTTATCCAGGGGTTTTTCCTTGGCTTCTTTTTTCTTGCCGCCCATGGTCTTCCTCTCTGTACTGTTTCATTTATCAGGGTTTGTAAAACATAACGGAGGCATGAGAAAACACACCTCCGCCCCGAAAACGACCCGTTTCCGGTAAAGGGATAATTTATAGGGCGCCTATAAGCGCTTTGTCAAGAATTGATTGGCTTTAAAAAACTTAAAGGCAAATTGCGACCTTAAAAACTGCGCTGGAGATAGCCCGTATCTAAAACGCCTCAAAAAACCGAAAACTATCAATATATTCTTCAAATTGCTCATTTGTACGAGCTAAATTAAAAAATGGTTAAGGATAGAATAATCTTGACAAAAGCACATCCTATAACGTAGTTAATTCAAATAGATATATAAAAATTACAAATTTATTGACGTCATAAAAGGCTATGTAGTGCAAGTTAATCAGAAACTTCTCTGGGGGGAAAGTGTATGAATGGCGATCATCGAACCCATTTGCCTTCTTATCTTAAAGATCTTGTCCAGCCGACCCCAAGCTCAGTCGTTAAATTCCTCGCAGCATGGGATAACTTGTGTGTTGAAACTCAAATTAAACTGTTAACCACCATTGAAGAGATTTCCTTCCCAGACTATCTTTCAAAGAGAATTTTATCTAAATCTTTAGATAGTCCAAATAGCTACATCAGGTACCTATCGGCAAAACAAATTGTTCATCTCAACCATGAAGATGAAGAAGTTAAAGAACTGATCCTAAAAATTGAATCTGACCCAGATCCTTTAGTAAAATACAGTCCTTTAGAAAGTGAATGGTGTTGGCAAATACCTTCCGAAGACAAAGCTGAGGAATTCTTTGATCTTCCCCAGGAGGCAAGGTTGTCAACAGTCAGACAGTCAAAAAACGGAGGAAAGTGGATTGCATACCTGATTACCTATGGTATCAACAAATTGTTGCCCAAAAGTAAAATTACCAATCTTGAACTTACGGAAATTTTAACAGACTACCTAATGAACCCAAATTTTTCCACTTACTACGGCACTAAACCTTTTAATGACTATGATGGTTTTTCGGAATTTGATAAAGGAGAGGACATCGTCACTCTATGGGAATTGACTCGAATTGCGCCAAAAGAAATTTCTTGGGTACTGATAGCAAATTTGCCAGAGAACTCTGGTTTGAAAAGCGAAATACCTGAATCCACGCTTAACCGCTTAAACCCTTGGCAGTTAGAACAGCTACTTTTCAGAAAAGATATTAAACTTCGTGATTTCAGAAAAAAAATATTCCTGCAAACTGCAAAAAAGGGCGATAGTGCTCGTTGTGCAGCTATTTCTTATAATTTCGACCTGTCTTATGAGGAATTCGCCCAAGTACTTAGCCTTCCGGAAGCAGAAAAGGTTGGGATACTGAGTGATTTAGCTTTATACGCTGGCGATTTGAGTCTAGTTATTTATGATGCTCTTAGCGATTGTCTTAGGAGAAGCAAGGTCTTTGACAATATCAAATGGGCCAGGATGAACTTTCAACGAAAGGCTGAATCATTATCTGGATGGAGACGAAGAGAAGAAATTAAAGAACTACAACTATACAGACTTGCTATCCAAGCAGCGCCATGGAAAGTTAAAAAACAAGGACACCCGCCAGAGGGTGAACTTGGCTTTCTCTCAACCGGAATAATCAAGGGTAATACCTGGAGAACTTTCTTAAATTTTTCAGATGAATGGGAAAAAAAAGGAAACAAAAAACTGGAAAACATCTTCCAGAAATTTTTGAAATTGATGATGTTGATGCCGAGAAAGATGATTCTAAAAAAATTGATGCCATCAAGACTACGGTGGATACCCTGCAGGCAAAATTAAACAACTATGACGAGTCGAATTCCGAAAACGGATGGATAATTCAGAGGCAAATCGATTTACTTAACAAGAAAGCGGGTAATCACTCACTAACACTTTATCTGATTCTTGGTTTAGTTATCTGGCTATTGGTTCAAAGTTTGTAATAGCTCAAATTTGCAATAGAAATGCCTCACAAATAAGGATGTCAAACCTTCACTTCAGTAAGGACTATTTTGGGATGCTGCGTCCTCACAGCATAGTATTCAGTTGTGGGCCATGGACTGCTATCAATTTCCCGGCGCCGGGAAAATGGTCTATAGTCACTCTATAGATTTCTGTGCGACGTCAACAGTCTGATCTCTTTTTGCTCCGCACTTTTAACTCCTGCTCCGTTAAAACAAACATCATTCCACCTTCGCATCAACCGGCATGAGGCGGATTTGCACTTCCACGTCGGGCCAGGGTTTGTCCGAGGGCTGGGCGTCGGGAGGGGCGATGATCTTGCATCGGATGGTGGCGCCGGAGCCCAGGCTGTCCAGGTAGATGGGGGTGGTGGTCACGGCGGGGGCTTGTTGTTCGCCTTCTCCCTTTTTCATGACCACCCGGACTTTCTGCGGCTTCACGGCGACGCTAACCACGGTCCATCCCTGCCGGGGCTGGCCCACCAGTTGGGGGGTCACGGGGACTTCCATATCCACCGTTTCTTCCAGGGACAGATTGATTTCCGAAGGGTCCGCGTCCAGCAGGTCCACCTTCTTGGGCAGATTCAGGCTTTCACGGGATACGAAAAAGGTCTGCTTGCCGGGTTGGGCCTTGGAAAGGTCGATGCGCACGCGCAGGTTGTCGGCCGTCAGGCTGTCCAGTTGCGATTTGGGTCCCGCCATATGGATGCGCGTGCCCGTGGGCTTGGCCCCGGAAAGGGCGATGTTGGCGGGCAAGGAAACATAGACAATGGGAGTCTCCACGCTTTTTTCCACGATCTCCATGCGTCCTATGACCACGCTGGACCAAAGGAGGATGGTCAGCATGAAGGCGGTCACAAGCTCCACGGCGGTGGTCCATTTTTTGGCCCCCTTTTCCGGCTGGGGCAAAAAGGAGGCGGTGGCCTTCCAATGATCCGTAATGGCCTCCACAGCTTCCTTTCGGCCAGGGACGCGGGACAGCTTTCCATTTTTGAAAAAGGAAACCAGCCCCCTCTCCTCCGAAACCACAAAAACCAGGGCGTCCGTGATTTCCGACAGCCCCATGCCCGCATGATGCCGGGCGCCCATTTCCCTGGGCAGGTGGGAGGACTTGGAAATGGGCAGGCGAAATCCGTATCCGGCCAGGCGGCCGTCTCGGACAAGCAGGGCGCCGTCGTGGCCGGGGGAGTGGGTGTCGAAAAGGCTGAGAATCAACTCTGGGCTCGGATCGGCGTTCAAGGGCACGCCTCCCGTGAGGAAACGCTCCAAGGGGTCCCGTCCGGGAAAAACGAAAATGGCGCCGCAGGGAATTTTGGCCAGGGAAAACAGGGCGTCCGCAATCATCATGGGCAAGCCCTCGTGTTCAGGCCCCTCCGGCTCCCGGCGGGCGGGTGAGACCGAGCTTTCCAGCATCTTCCGGATTTCGGGCTGAAAAATGATGATGATGCCAATAAGCGCTACGTGGCTCAGGTTGGAAAAAATCCAGGTGATTCCTTCCAGGCCCAATATGTTGGCGCCCACATAGGCGAGCATGGCCATCACCAGCCCCAGGAACATCTTCCAGGTGCCCAGTCTGCGAAGGGTGTGATAGACGAAGAACATCCCCAAAGCGATGAGGGTGATGTCCGTCAGCGCCCGCCATCCCAGAACTGTTTGCAAAAAGTTGGAAATCATCCAGTGTTCCGTTTAATGGTCGAACGGCCCGCGGCTTTCCCCGGCGCACGGGCCGCCCGCTCCCTGTCTATTTGTTTACTTAAGCAGGCGCCCCGGAGTCTCCCTCATGCCTTTTGTCCGCGCCCTTGTCTTTTAACAAGGAAAAGGCTGCGGAGCAGGCGATGACCAAAGCCAATCCAATGAGCGCCAGGCTGATGACGCCCAGCATAAGGTCATGGCCGGGTCCGGAGCCAAGATATCCGTTTTTGTTGAAGACGGACCAGCCCAAGGCGCCAATGGTGGTGGCCACCATGAACAAAGCCGGAAAAATGACCGGAGCGATGGCCCTGCGCCTCTGGGCCAGCCAGGCTGTGATCACCAGCAGGCTGATGGCGGCGATCAACTGATTGGAGGCGCCGAACAGCTTCCAAATATTTTTCCAATTGCCCGTGGCGGCCAGATAATAGGCGGGCGCCAGGGTTCCCATGGTCGCAATAAAAGTATGCCTTAAAAATTTTACGTTGGAGAACAAGGTCTCCATGAAGATAAAGCGCCCGAGGCGGGTGGAGGTGTCCAACGACGTCATGACAAAGGTCTTCACCATAACCCCGCCCAACAGGGCCGCCACGGCGGCGCTTAAAAACGGCAGGCCCGCATCGCCCACAATGGCGCCGAACCCGTTGCTGAAAGCCACAATCCAGCCTTGCTCCAAGGAAGAGGCGAAGTACAGGCCCGCCGCTTCTCCGGCCGGAGCATTTCCCCACTTGAGGCCCGCGCCCACAACAACAACCACCAGGGCGGCCAGCACGCCTTCCATGATCATGCCGCCGTACCCTACGACTTTTCCGTGGCTTTCCTTGTCCAACTGCTTGGAGGTGGTGCCGGTCCCAACCAGGCAGTGGAAGCCGCTGACGGCGCCGCAGGCCAGGGTGATGAACATAATGGGCCACATGGGTTTATCCGAACCGGTGATGAACGCGGGCGCGGTAAAGTCAGGCCTGGCCGCCACAATTCCCAGCAAGCCGAGAAAAAGCCCCACAAACAATTTCACCGACGAGATGAAATCCCGGGGCTGAAGCAGAACCCAAACCGGAAGCATGGAGGCGATGAGGCAATAACCCATAAGCAGGTTCAGATACAGCATGACCTTGCTTTGATGCTCCCATCCATCCAGGGCAACCGGATAATTGTAACCCACGTAAATTAGAAAGTACGCGAGAAAAACCGCTCCAACAGAGGCTAACACCGCATTGATTTTCAACTTATACACCGCCAGACCCAGCAGGACGGCCACAAAGCAAACGCCGAAGGTCGGGATGACCAGTTCGGGCATATTGGCCAGGGCGTTGGCCGCGCTGACGGCGAACACGGCGATGATAAAGACCAAAGTAATCCAGATGAGGATGCCGAAGGAGAAACGGGTGACGTTTCCCAAGGTGTCTCCGGCCACTTCGGAAATTCCCCGGCCTCGGTGACGTACGGAAAGCATGAGGGACAGATAATCGTGCACGGCGCCGATGAACACGCATCCAATGGCGATCCAAAAAATGGCGGAAGCCCAGCCGAACCAGGCCGTGGCCAGGATGGGGCCGATAATAGGGCCGGCGCCCGCTATGGACGAAAAATGATGCCCCCATAAAAAACTGACTTTGGCCGGAGAATAGTCGATGCCATCCTCAAACTCATAGGCTGGCGTAGGCCTGGAGTCGTCCGGCTTTACGAGGTTTTTCTCCACCCAGGTTCCGTAAAATCGGTATCCCAAATAAAACCAGGCCAGCACGATAGCCATTACGACAAAAGCATTCATCCTTCCCCCTCCTTAAGGTTCCTTGCTATGGAAAAAAAGGCATGAAGCCAGACAAACCAACCCCAAGCCCATCACTCTCCCTCTTCATCCGGGGGTTGCCAAGGGCGAACCCCGGTGTTAAAAGCACAGCATGGAAACAGTAATACCACATAAATGCACGAATGAGCCACTAATTCTGGCCTCGGCGTCCCCCCGGCGCAGTTATCTTTTAGAGCAGGCCGGGCTGGAATTCCAGGTCATTGTGAGCGACGCGGACGAAACCTGCCCGGCGGACGCCTCGCCCAGGGAATGCGCGGCTATGCTGAGCGAAAAAAAAGCCCTGGCCGTGGCCGAAAGCCATCCGGCCCATTGGGTCTTGGGCGCCGACACCATTGTGGTGACCGACGGCCGCATCCTGGGCAAGCCCTCCGGCATGGAGGAAGCCCGGGACATGATCACCATGCTGGGAGGCCGCACCCACCAGGTCTTGACCGGCTTCAGCATATTCCATGTGGACAAAGGCGTGCGCCATACGGAAGTCATTTCCACCCAGGTGACCTTCAAAAGCCTGAGCCCGGACGAAATCGAATGGTACCTGAGCACCGGAGAGCCCTTTGACAAGGCAGGCGCCTACGCCATCCAGGGAATCGGAACTTTCCTTGTCAAAAGCATATCCGGGTCTTACACTAATGTAGTCGGCCTGCCTGTTTGCGAGGTTATCGAGTTTTTTATGGCGCAAGGCGTGATTATTCGAAATAGCGGGAATCATGGATAATACAATCAGCAAAAATTTGCAGGAAATTCAAGAGAGAATCCAAAAGGCCGCGGAAGAATGCGGCCGGGATCCCCAATCCATAAGATTAGTGGCCGTCTCCAAAACAAAACCGGCTGAAATGCTTCGGCAAGCGGCGGCGGCTGGCGCGACGATTTTCGGAGAGAACTACATCCAGGAAGCCCGGGAAAAAATCGCGGAACTGGAGAGCCTGGACGTGGAATGGCACTTTATCGGCCATCTGCAGTCCAACAAGGCCAAGTACGCGGTTCCGTTATTTTCCCTGATTCATTCGGTGGATTCGTTCAAGCTGGCCGGGGAAATCGACAAGCAGGCGGCCAAGGCGGGAAAAATTCAGGACATCCTGGTGCAGGTGAATATCTCGGGCGAAAAAACCAAATCCGGGACGGCCGACGAGGAAGCGGCAACCCTGGTCAAGGAGATTTCCGCGCTGGAAAACGTCCGGGTAAAGGGGCTCATGACCATGCCGCCTTTTTTTGACGATCCGGACAGGGCCAGGCCCTTTTTCCGGCGTCTGCGGGAGTTGGCCCAGGCAATCCAAAACAAGGGCTTCAAGAATGTCAGCATGGTGGAACTGTCCATGGGCATGACCGGGGACTTTGAAGCCGCCATCGAGGAAGGCGCCACCCTGGTGCGGGTGGGCACGGCCATCTTCGGCGCCAGGAACTATAATTAAGGCGACAGCCGTTCATGAAAATTCTATTAAACATTTGCTGCGGGCCTTGCTCCATATACTGCCTTAAAGTATTACGCGAACAGGGCCACGACGTCATGGGAACCTTTTACCGCCATAACATCCACCCCTATACGGAATGCATGAAGCGGGAGGAAACCCTGCGGGAATATGCTGCGGCCCAGGATTTGAGGATGGTCTGGCAGCAGGGCTATGAAATCGAAGAATTCTTGCGAAACGCGGCATTCAGGGAAACCGAACGCTGCCGTTATTGCTACCACAGCCGGTTAAAGGCCGCCGCCATGATCGCCAAAAAAGGAAAGTTCGACGCCTTTACCACCACCCTCCTGTACAGCAAGTTCCAAAAGCACGAACTGATTCGGGAAATTGGGGAGGCCTTGGGCAAGCAATACTCCGTGCCTTTTTATTACCACGACTTCCGGGAAGGCTGGAAGTACGGCATCGAGGAATCCAAGCGTCTGGGCATGTATCGCCAGCAATATTGCGGCTGCATCTACAGTGAAAAAGACCGCTACTACAACGCAAAAAAGGACCAGGAGGCCCGTTAGCCGCCCTTTATGTTCACCAACCTTATTCTTATAATCGCGGTCCTGGTCAGTTATGATTACGCCCCGGAATCCCGGGATCTTTTACTCTCTCAGGGAAAAACGTGGCATATTTTTTTTCTTGCCGCCTTGTTTCTGGTGGTCGCCCGACTGCGATTCAAAAATTTTGCGCGCCGCATCCCCCAGCGATCCAAAAACAGAAACCTGAGCGTCCTGGACAAACTGGCCGTCCAACAGATGCTTATGGCCGTGGTGTTTTTTGTCACGTGCCTGTTTTTGACTCCGCTCAAGCCTTTTTTGCTGGAAATTCCACTCATAAGCAAAATCCCCACCCTGTCGGCCCTGTTGGCCCTTTTTATTTTCCTGGCCTTTTTGATCGCCGTATGGCATATGGCCCATCCCATGTACGCAAAGCTGGGCCAGACCATGGTATCCCGGCGGGAGTACGTCCGGCAGCAGGTCATGCTTGTGGCGCCCATTCTCATCCCGTGGACAGGCTTTTACGGGGTTCAGGACATCCTGCTTCTTATACCAAGCGCCTCCTGGCATGCGGCGCTAATGAGCGCGCCCGGCCAATTGATCTACCTTTTCGTTATGATGACCGCCCTGGTCCTGCTGGGCCCCCGAATCGTCCTGTATTTCTGGGGATGCGCGCCCGTCCCTCCAAGCCCGGAACGGGACCGCATGGAAGCCCTGTGTCGAAAGGCGAACTTCACCTGCGCCGAAATCCTGCGCTGGCCCTTGTTCGGCGGGCATATTCTGACGGCCGCCGTGTTCGGAATCGCAAGCAGGTTCCGGTACATCCTCATGACCGACGCCATGCTGCGGATGGCCGCGCCGGACGAACTGGACGCAGTTTTAAGCCATGAAATCGGACACGCCAAGAAAAAGCACATGCTTTTATTTTTGCTGATTGTCGCCGCTATGGCCCCTGCGGGTTATCTGGTTTGGAGCGCGCTGGAAATACCTGTGCTCTATCTCAGCACGCGCTTTGTCCCCATGAGCATGAAAGCTGAGCAATACGCTTGGTTTTTGAATTTGGCCCAAGGGCTGTTTTTAGTGACATTCGCGGTTTTGTACCTGCGCTTTGTGTTCGGTTACTTTTTGCGGAATTTCGAAAGGCAGGCGGACCTCTATGTATACGAAGTGCTGCCCAGCGCCCTGCCCCTGGTGACCATGTTCCGGAAGATCGCCTTTTTTTCAGGACGCTCCGCCGACGAACCCAACTGGCATCACTTTGGCCTTAATCAGCGCATCGATTATATTCTCAAATGCGAGTCCAACCGGCTTTGGATAGACCGGCACAACGCCAAGGTGAAAAAATCCTTGCTGATTCTGGTCGCTGTTTTTGTCGGGACATTGGTCGCCCAAGGCGCTCTGGCCTGGAATGGATTCCATAATCGCGTCAGACTGGGAGTGACTCTGGCGGCCCTGGAAGCCAGACCGGACGGCATGGAAGAGCTTGACAAAGCTCCGAGCCTGCTGGGGGATATGTATCTTGCCGCAAACGACATTGAAAACGCCATTGACGCCTATGAAAAGGCCCTGCAAATCCATCCTGACGACGCCATGGCCTTAAACAACCTGGCCTGGACCTATGCAACCTGCGAGAAGGAAGAGCTCCGAAACCCGGAAAGAGCGCTGGAACTGGCTCTGCGGGCCGTGGAGATTTCTCCCCGTCCCCACATTCTGGACACCTTGGCGGAAAGTTATTACGTGAACAGCATGTACGATAAGGCCGTGGAAACCCAGACCAGGGCCATAAAAGCAGGGCCGCTCTCCGAAGAACTGAACGATTACCAGGAGCATCTGGACAAATACATGCAAGCCAGGGACGGAAATTAGGTTTATATTACAAAAAAATGTTGCCAGTAATTCGGTCGGGTCACGCGGAGCTTTGCGCCGTCCTTAAAAAAGAGTGGCTCTCATACGGGTTCCGAGTTTACCGAAGCCTTGGTGCATCCAGCGCAGCGACGCGCCATTGTACAACCTTCCATCAAAGACGGATTGAAACGACTCCTGTATTGTCGGGTTGAAGTCCAAAATCCTTCCCGGTTAACAAACACGCCAACGCCGGACTTCATAACCCGACCTACAAAGCAAATGCGATTATATTACAATATGTTAAAACAACTTCCGCTCCGAACAATTTGAATTAACAGCCTAATCCTTTTTCTTGGCTTCCATTTTTTTAAAGCGGCGTTCCGTGTACCAATCCACCTGGCGGCAGATTCCCCGGACAATCTTCACGTCCCGGGCAGTGAGGGGGTGGCGGGTGAAAAAACGGCGGATGTTGTCCATCCAATGATCGGGATTCTCCGGGTTGATAAAGTCGATGCGGACCAAAAGTTCGGAAAGCTGATCGTACATGGCTTCCAAATCGAATTTGTTGGCCAGCTTGGGCGTGCTTTCCCTGGGCTTATCGCTGCCGGCCTTGAACAACTCGTAGCAAACCAGCAGAACGGCCTGGGCCAGATTCAGGGAGGAAAAGCCGGCGGTGCGGATGTTCACCAACTGGTGGCACAGGCGTACGTCTTCCGTGGAAAGGCCTCGATCCTCCCGGCCGAAAACCAGGGCGACCCTGTTTTCCCCGGTCATGGAAATGAGCTTGGCGGCCATGTTCTCCACGGTCATGGCTTTACGGTGGCTGCCAAGCCGGGCCGTGGTTCCCACCACCCAGTTAAACTCCTTAAGGGCGGTTTTCAGGTCGTCCACCACCTCCATGGAGTCGATAAGATGGCGCGCCCCGGCGGTGGCCATGGGGTAGATTTTTTCCTGGGCCAGGCTTTTAGGCTTCACCACAATGAGCCGCTCAAGGCCCATATTAGCCATTGCCCTGGCCGTCCCTCCGATGTTTTCGGGGATTTGAGGCTCGCACAGGACAATGGCTATTTTTTTAAAATCAACGCTGTGGGGCATTAACCGGCCAGTTCGTACTCGGTGAAGAAGAAAGCGATTTCCTGGGCTGCGGTTTCCGGAGCGTCGGAGCCGTGCACGCTGTTCTTTTCCTTGTCAATGGCCAGGTCGGCGCGGATGGTGCCTGCGGCCGCTTCCTTGGGATCGGTGGCGCCCATGATTTCGCGGTTCTTCAGGATGACGCCTTCGCCTTCCAGGATCATAGGCACGCAAGGGCCGGAAGACATGTAATCGGTCAGTTCGCCGTAGAAGGGGCGTTCCTTATGCACGGCGTAAAAGGCTTCGGCCTGGGCCTTGCTGAGCTTAAGCAGTTTCATGGCTACGATTTTGATGCCGGCGTCCTCAAAGCGTTTGACGATGTTGCCAATGAGGTTTCTTTCCACGGCGTCGGGCTTGATGATGGAGAGTGTTCTTTCCATGGTTGATGTCCTTTCGCGTTAAATAATTGTTCCTTGGGTTCAATGCGCAACAATTCCAGCGAGGGATTAGCAGAAGGATACGTTCAAGTCAACAGCGGCAATGTTTGGATTTTTTAAGTACAGGTGTATTTTTCCCAAAAAATCGGGTTGTCAAATCGCTGAAATGGGTTTATGAAATAAGATTATTTCACTTTATTTGTCCCTAAGGAGGAGACGATGGCAATCAAGGTCACTAAGGCATCCAATTTGAAACCCCACCCTGCTGACGACAAGCTGGGATTCGGGAAGATTTTCACTGACCACATGTTCAACATGGACTATGCCGAGGGTAAAGGCTGGTTTGATCCCAGGATTGAACCTTACGCGGCTTTATCCTGCGACCCCGCCATGCTGGTATTCCATTACGGGCAGGCGATATTTGAGGGACTTAAAGCGTACAGGACTCCCAAAGGAAACGTTCAGCTTTTCAGGCCCCAGGCCAATTTCGCAAGGTTCAACCGCTCGGCTTCCATGCTGTGCATCCCGAATTTTGATGAAGCCGAAGCCCTGGACCATCTGAGGCAACTGATCTCCGTGGAAAAAGACTGGGTTCCCAGTTCTCCCGGCACCAGCCTGTACATCCGGCCGACCATTATCGCTACGGACAATTACCTGGGCGTGGCTGCATCCCAGACTTACCGTTTTTTCACCATTCTGTCCCCGGTGGGCGCCTACTACGCAGAAGGCTTCGCCCCCATCAAGATTTTGGTGACCACGGAGCATGTGCGCGCCTCGCGCCAAGGCATCGGCGAAGCCAAGACGGCGGCCAACTACGCAGCCAGCCTGCTGGCGGGTCACAAGGCCGCCAAAGCCGGTTACACCCAGGTGCTCTGGCTGGACGCCGTGGAAAGAAAGTACGTGGAGGAAGTGGGCTCCATGAACATCTTCTTCGTCATCGACGGAGAAGTGGTCACCCCCGAACTGAACGGCAGCATCCTGCCCGGCATCACCAGGGATTCCGTCCTGACCATGGCAAGGCATTGGGGACTGCCCGTTTCCGAACGGCACATCTCCATCGAAGAAATCTTCGAAGCCAATGAGAACGGCAAGCTGGAAGAATGCTTCGGCACCGGAACCGCCGCGGTCATCTCCCCCGTCGGCGAGTTGCGTTACGACGAGCGGGTCATCACCATCCGCAACAACGAAGTGGGCCCCTTGTCCCAAAAGCTGTACGACGCCATCACCGGCATCCAGTTCGGCGAAAAGGAAGATCCCTTTGGCTGGATCGTGCCCGTGGATTAAAAGATCCCACATTACTGAACGACCCATACACGGGGAAAGCCGGATGCAGAAAACGGCTTTCCCCGTTTTTTTCCATGCGTTTCAAGGCACAGCATGGGAACGAGGGCTAACGTCCACCATGCTCGATGGAAGGCGACTTTGAAGACTGACCTGAAAATTTTTTTAAATTCCCCCCTGGATATCGGGGGAAAAACCATCGCCAACCGCCTGATTTTGGCGCCCATGGCAGGGTTGACCCATATCGCCTTTCGAGAGGTCATGGCTCTGTATGGAGGATACGGCCTTTTGTACACGGGCATGGCAGGCGCCAAGAGCGTCCCCCATGAGAATCCCAAGGTCTCCACGGTCTTCTCATGGAGGGAGAAGGAACTGGACCACACGGTCTGCCAAATTTTTGGGTCCGTTCCGGAAACCATGGCCAAAGCGGCGGAACGCATCGAGGCGGAGGGCTTTTTCGGCGTGGACATCAATTGCGGCTGTTCGGCCAGAGCTATTTGCCGGTTCGACTCGGGCGCGGCCCTGCTGGCCAAACCGGATCTGGCGGCCCAAGTGGTGAGGGCGGTTCGCAAGGCGGTCAACATTCCCGTCATCGTAAAATTCCGCACAGGCTGGAAGGACGACCCCGCCCACGCCGTCTCCATGGCCCGCCTTTTTTGCGACGAAGGCGCGGACGCGCTCATCTTCCATCCCCGTGTTGCGCCGGACCTGCGCACCCGCCCCCCAAAATGGGAGTATATCGGGCTGGTCAAGGACGCCGTCAAGGTTCCGGTTTTCGGCAACGGCAATGTAATCAGCCTGGATGACGCCGCAAAAATGCTCTCCATGAGCGGCTGCGACGGCGTTGCCTTGGGCCGCATCGCCCTGGCCCAGCCCTGGATCATGGCCCAGTGGTCACAAGGCATGAAGCCGGCCCTGGAGGACTACAAGACAGCGGGAACGGCCATGGCCTCCTTTTGCGCCAAACGTTTCGAGCCGCGAACCGCTTTTCTCCGATTCATGAAATTTTCCCCCTATTACTGCGCAAACTTCCAGTTCGGCCACGCCTTGCATAAAAGGCTCTTCGCCGCCAAGGAGATTGACAATATAATCCCGGTCTTGGAAAATTTTTTCCAATCCGATCCCCCTTTAAACAAGCGGCCCACCCCCGGCCTATTTGTTTAAATAGCAATGCCTTAAAACATGGGCGCCCATGGCGCCGCTTGACAAAGCCCGTCCCTTGCTGTCATTTTGTGTATTGCAATTTTCAACCATATGGCTATATTATAGAGCAAACGTTCGTTTTTTCATCCCGGACATGCCCAGAAAAGGCGGGGGGCTGGCTGGCTCGGGACCTTACCCCCTCTCCCAATCCCCGCATCGGAAAATAATCATATGCATGAAATGGGTATCGCTCTGCAGATTGCGGAAATCGCCAAATCCGCCATCCCCAAGACTCCCGCTGACCTGAAGGTGAAAGCCGTCAACCTGAGGGTGGGCAAGCTGACGGCCATTGTACCGGACAGCCTGCGCTTCTGCTTTGAAATTGTGGCAAAGGATACGCCCTTGGCGGAAGCGGAGCTTAACATCGAGGAAATTCCAATCGTTGCGGTCTGCAAGGAGTGTTATACGGAAACCATTATAACGGATGCAGACTTTTCGTGCGAAAAATGTAAAAGCGGCAAGCTGGACATCATTTCAGGCAGGGAACTGACCGTCAGTTCCATTGAGGTGGCGGATCCCGAGGAAATGAAACAGGCCCAAAAGAAATCCAAAAAGGAAAAATAAGCAAAGGAGCAACCATGGAAATACCAGTCGTACGCAAGGTCCTGGACGTCAATGACACAATGGCTCAGGAAAACAGGGATTATTTCACCCAGCAGGGCGTGTATGTCTTTAATCTCATGAGTTCTCCGGGGTCGGGCAAGACCACCCTGCTGACCAAAGTGCTGCAAAAATTGGCGCCGGAAATCAAAGCCGCGGTGATCGTTGGGGACGTGTGCACCACCAACGATGCGGACCGCCTTTCCGTCACCGGCGCGCCCGTGGTTCAGATCACCACGGACGATTTCGGCGGAGACTGCCATCTGGCCGCCCATGTCATCCGCAGCGCAGCCAAGGAGCTTGATTTAACGGACATCGATCTCTTGATCGTGGAAAACATCGGCAACCTGGTATGCCCGGCCGAGTTTGAGATAGGCGAGGATTCCAGGGGCGTGGTCCTTTCCATCACGGAAGGAGAAGACAAACCCCTCAAGTACCCCTTGATGTTCCGGGTTTGCAATGTGGCCATCCTCAATAAAATGGACCTGGTCCCCTATCTGGAAGTGGATGCGGACCTGGCGGTGAAAAACATGCTCACTGTGCATCCTGAAATGCCTGTCTTCAAGACCAGCGCCACCAAGGACGCCGGCCTGGATGAGTTCGTTGACTGGCTTAAGGGAGAGGTGAACAAGAAGTTCGGCAAATAACGAGTCCTGAAGCACGCTTTGGAGCGAATCGCGGAAAGCCGCAGCCGAACTGCGCAGCATACTTCTGCTCTTAAGCAAGATAGCTCCATATCGGCCGGCCCATACCATCATAATGAGTCCAAGGAGGATTTATGGGAAAAACCGTCTACGAGCAATTCGCAGAGAAGATAATGATCCCGGGATCAGGGATCGTCCCCCAGCTTATCGCCATGATGACCACGGAGCAGGAAGCGGAAATGCTTCTATCCATGCCCGCCACGGCCCAGGAACTGGCGGATAAGTTTTCCATGGATCTATCCGACGTGGAAGACAAAATGGTGGACTTCTTCAAAAAAGGCCTGGTTTTCAAGTCGTATAAGCCCCAGGGAATCGTCTACCGTATGCCCCGGGAAGTCATGCAGTTCCACGACGCCACCATTCTATGGCACGGCGCCACCCGGGAGTATCACGACCTATGGCAGAAATTCATGGAGGAGGAATGGCCGGAATACACCAAGATGCTGGAAAAATTCCTGCCCCGGCCCTTTTCCAGGATCATCCCGGTGGAGCAGTCCCTGAATCCCAAGTCCCAGATTCTTGCTTATGAAAGCTGCAAGGACCTGATCGAAGACAGCGAAGACATTGCGGTGACCAAGTGCACGTGCCGCGTCATCGCCCACAAATGCGACAGTCCCGTGGAGGTCTGCCTCCAGCTTGGAAAATCCGCCCGATACGCCCTGGAAAGGGAGACGGGCCGAAAAGTCTCCAAACAGGAAGCCCTGGACATCATCAAGCAAAGCGAGGAAGCCGGGCTCATCCATGTGACCATGAACCGGGCTGAAAACATGCATTTTATCTGCAACTGCTGCGGCTGCTGCTGCATGGCCATGCCCATGATGGTGGAGTACGGCCGGGCCATGAACGATCCCAGCCGTTTCTGCGCGGTGATCGACGAAGACGCCTGCGAAGAATGCGAACTGTGCATAGAGCGGTGCGTGTTCAAGGCCATTGAAATGGACGACGACAAAGGCGCCGCCGTGGTGGATCCGGACCGTTGCATGGGCTGCGGCGTGTGCCAGGTCACCTGTCCCGCCGACGCCATTGTCCTGGACGAAGTCCGGGAAAAGGAATTCATTCCCATGACCTAAGGACGATTATTCAACCAACGCAAACCACAAAGGGGAAAGCCTGGATGAAAAGGCTTTCCCCTTTCTTTTTTTGGGGGAATATTGCAAGCCGACCGCCCTGAAGGCCGGCTTCCATATTGTCAGGCCCCCTATAAGAGTGAAAAACTTTCCGCAAAAAGGTTAAAGGATCCTTTTATACATGTTGGGGGATTTGCCAAACCAGCGGCGGAAGGCGCGGCTGAAGTTGCTTGAGTCTGAGTAGCCAAGTTGAAAGGCGACATCGGTCACGGATAGATGGGGATAGCGAATTAAATTTTCCGCCAAATGCTTTCGCGTTTCGTCAAGAATTTCGGTAAAGGAGGTTCCCTGATTCCGTAGATGCCTTTGCAGGCTCCGCGGGCTAATTCCCATGGACTGCGCCGTTGTTTCAATGCTGGGCTCCCCCAGGGGCAGCGATTTGAGCAGTCGGCTCCTGACCTGCTGGTCGAGCCGTTCGGTCTTACAGCGGGCAAGATAATCGAAAACAAGTTTGTCGTTTTGCATTGCAATTTCAGCATTTGCAGTGAGCAGGGTCTTGTGAGCGTCCTGAAGGCTGAAAACGATGGCATTATCTTGCATGGCAAAATACACCGGGGCCTGGAACAGTCGCTCGTACTCCCTGCCCTCCCCCCACTTTTCATGCATGAACTCCACCTTTACAGGATTAAGCGAGGCATCATAAAGCATCCTGGCGTAAAAAACCGCCGCCGCCATAAAGGCATCCACCGAGGCTCCCACAGGCAAGGGGCGTCCGGCAAAGGGGGTGAAACAGAGAGCATCGCCGTCATCCCGCGAGTCAATGCGCACTTCCACTTCATCGCTGATAATCTGATATACCCGGCAAAGGCGTTCCAAAGCCTCGCGCAAGTCCCGGCTGGCCAGCAATGCGGGGCCAAGGGCATGAAAGGTGACCGGGTGAATATGCCGGATTACCCGCAGGCCAAGGCAAGGATCCCTGGATTGCTCCACGGCAAGATTCCATAACCGCGCTATCTTATCTATCTCTATTCTCTGGCCGGGTTGTCCAAGAACCTTCTCATCAATCGCGGCTTTTTTCAAAAGCTCTTTGCTGTTGAGGCCGTAAAAGGCGCAAGTCCTGGCAATAACGACAGCCCATGAACTGATGGTTGTGGGATGCGTTGCTAAAAATTGATTCATCGCTCAAGCCCTGGCATCGAATGACTGAAAGTTGGCATTTACTGACCTGAAAAACAGGCGAAAACCCTGTACATGGATCTGCAGGCGGAACGAGTCTGTAAACATAAATAGCATGAAAATGGAATTTTTCCAATTGATTGGTCTGCAAGCGGCCGCCATTGCCGCGTTTAAGGAGAAGAGCATGAAAAATAGGCTGACGGGATTTGGGTTCCTCCTGGCGGGAAGCGTCAATATTGCCGGGATTCTTCTTTTCAGCAAGTTGTTTACCAATGACCTGATGCAAAGTCTTGATCCCGCGGTTTTTTCCAATGTGGGCATTGCATCCATAATTTTATGGGGCATGGCTTACCTGTCTGTCAGGGATCGATTTCAGGCCGCGCCTCAAATTGTGGGAGTTTTCATGGTCGAAAAGTTTTTTTACGCTGCTGTTTGGGGTCAATGGATTTTTCATCATTGGAAGGACCTGGGGAACGTTTATCAGGAGGACCTGATTACAGGCCTTTTTTTCTCGGTCTACGGGCTGAATGATTTTCTATTTGGGGTGTTTTTTCTAATTGTCTTTATTTCGTGCACCAGAAAGGGAGAAAGTGATGACCCAGTTGTCAGGATCTAAAGCAGTGATAACAGGCGGAGCAATGGGAATCGGGCTGGCGACGGCCAAGCGGCTTCTGGACGAGGGATGTCAGGTGGCTATATGGGACATCAACAAGGAAGCCCTTATGCAGGCGGAAAAGGAACTCAAGGAGGAAGGGGATCGAGTGCTTTTTTGCCAGTGTGATGTGTCGGATGAAGAGCAAGTCTATCATTACGCCCAAGTTGTGCAAAATGCCATGGGCCAGGTGGATATTTTAATAAACAATGCGGGGATGGTTGTTCCCGGACGGTTTTGCCAATACAAGCCCTCTGTGAGGGAAAAGGAAACCCGAGTGAACCTGCTGGCCATGTATTACACGATTTACGCCTTTCTGCCTGGGATGTATGAACGGAATTGCGGCCACATTGTAAACATATCCTCGGGCGCGGGCCTGGTGGGCATGCCGGACCTCGCCGCATACTGCGCCGCCAAATGGGCTGTATACGGCCTGACCGAGTCTTTGCGTTTTGAAGCGATCGTGGATGGAAAAACCGGCGTGCATTTCTCCTCCGTTCATCCGGGCATTCTTAAAAAGGGCATGTTTGAGGGGAGCAAGCTGAATCTGCTGGGAGAAATAATGATTCCCCGCGTGAATGACCATGACTCGATTGCCGGAGTAATCGTGAACCGGGCCTTAAAGAAAAACCGGTATATTGTCAAGTTCCCCAAAAGCCTGCATATGGGCCCATTGGCGCGCGGGTTGATGCCGGATCGCATGATGAACAGCATTATGCTGCTGGCCGGAATAGGGGATTCCATGAAAAACTGGACCGGGTCCGGGCGGGATCAATAAACAAAATCAAGAACATGCTGCTTGATGGGGATCTCCCTTACTTCCTCCAAAACTCAGGGACGAAGAGGATGATGACCGTATAGATTTCCAGGCGGCCCAGGAGCATGCACCAGACCAAAAGCCATTTACCGGCCAGGGGGATATTGGCAAAATTGTCCATGGGGCCGACCCCGCCGATCCCGGGGCCAATATTGCCGATAGTGGCGGCCACAGCGGCCATGGAGGTCACCAGATCCACGCCCATGGCGGCGAGACCCAAGGCTGAAATGGCGAACAAGCCCATGTATAAAACGAAAAAGGCGCACACGCTGTGGAGCACTTCCTCGGGAACCACCCTGCCCCCCAGCTTGACCGGAATCACGGCCCTGGGGTGGATCATACGGAACAACTCCCGGTAGCAATATTTAAAAAGCAGCATGACCCGCAGGCATTTGATGCCGCCGCCGGTGGACCCGGCCGAGGCGCCCACCACCATGCAAAACATGATGAGAAGTTGGCTCAGGGCCGGCCATAGCTCGTAATCGGCCGTGGCGTATCCGGTGGTGGTTATGATGGAGGAAACCTGAAAGGCCGAAGCCCGTATGGATTCGTTCAGGCTGCTGAACACCTTCCCGTGGATGTCCAGGGTGATTACAGCAACCAGCACTAAAACAAGGCCCAGGAAAAACCGGCATTCGGGGTCCTTCCACAGGGCCATGGGCTTGCCCCGCAATAACTGAAAGTGCAAGGAAAAGTTAATGCCCGCCACGATCATAAAGAAAATGATCACCCATTCAAAATAGGGGCTGTGATATTGCCCCACGGAGGTGTTGAGCGTGGAAAAGCCGCCCGTGGGCATGGTGGTGAAGGCGTGGCAAACCGCGTCGAAAACGCTCATGCCTCCCACAAACAGCAGCACGGCCTCCAAGACCGTAAACAAGGCGTACACCTGCCATAGGATGACCGCTGTGTCGCGGATGCGGGGCTTTAATTTGTCGGGAACAGGCGTGGGCACTTCGGCCTTATATAACTGCATGCCGCCTACTCCCAAGAACGGCAGGATGGCGACGGATAAGACAATGATTCCCATGCCGCCCAGCCACTGGATCATGCTGCGCCACATCAAAAGCCCCTTGGACACGCCTTCGATGTCGGACAACACGGAGGACCCGGTGGTTGTGAAGCCGGACACGGATTCGAACACCGCGTCCGTAAAACCCAAAAAAGACGAAGAAAAATAAAAGGGCAGGGCGCCGGCCACGCCGACCGCGGCCCAGCCCAAGGCCACAATGGCCATGCCTTCCCTATGGCTTAGGGTTTCCTGCTTTTTGGTAGGGGCCGCCAGATAAACCATGGCGCCCACCAAAAGCGTGATCCCCATGCCTTTGGCCAGGGGTATTATGCTCTGGTCCTGATAGTACAGGCCGACCAGCATGGGCAACGCCATGGCCAGCCCGCAAAAAACAAGCAAAATTCCAACAACGGAAAATGTGTGGCCCCATCTCATATTATAATCCTAAACTTTTTCCGGAGGGACATGGCCTTTTCTCAGGCGTCCTGTTGGTTAAAAGAACTCCAGCTTGACGGCCATGGCCTTTTCGATTTTCGGAATGGCTTGTTGGGAGCATAACAGAATAATCCGGTCCGCAGGCTGAATCACGCTGTCCCCCTTGGGGATGATCACCTCGTTATCCCTTATGATGGAAATAACCAGCGCGCCCTTTGGAAAGCTGATGCTTTTTAAGGGCTTTCCCACAATCTCCGCGGTTTCGAGAGCTTCGGCCTCCAAAACCTCGGCGCGCTCCCCTTTGAGGGATACGGAGGACAGCACTTTGCCCCGCCGGACATGCCCCAAAATCGTATTAATGGCGGACAATCGGGAACTTATGACGTGCTCGATCCCAATAGCCGTGGTCAAGGGAAAGTATCCGAATTTGTTGATCCTTGTGACGGCAATGGGCACGCCCATGCGTTTGGCGAGCAGGGAGGTGAGGATGTTGGTTTCTTCGTCCCCGGTCACGGTGATGACCACGTCCATATCCTCGATGTTTTCCTCGGCCAGCAAGCCCTGATCCGTGCCGTCCCCGTTCAGCACAACCACGTTATTCAGGGCTTCGGCCAACCGGTTGCACCGCTGCGGGTCGTCCTCCACGATTTTTACATACACGCCGCTCTGGGCCAAAGCCCTGGCCAGACGCATGCCAATGCGGCCCCCGCCCACAATAAAGGCCCGCTTCACGGGGCGGGACTCCTTGCCGAACAGCTTCAGGGCCGTGTGCAGATTGGCGTCGTCCGTTACAAAGTACACCAGGTCCCCCGGCACAAGGGAGTCGCGGCCTGTGGGGATGATCAACTCCTCATCCCGGACAATGGCGGCGATGAGCAGATGGAAGTCTCCGGTCACCTCACGCAATTTGGTCAAACGCATGTTGGATAAAGGAGACAGTTCGTCCAGGCGCACCCCGATCAGTTTGATGGCGCCGCCGGAAAACTCCGCCACGTCCTCGGCCCCCGGAACCTCCAATAGCCTCTGGACCGTGCGCACCAATTCCACTTCCGGATTGATGACCGTGTCAATGTGTGGGGGATCATCCCTTAAGCGGTCGGTAAAATCGGTGTAATCCGAGTCGCGGATGCGTATGAGCTTGCGGGTGGCCGGGGAAAGAAGATCGCAAACCAGGCAGGAAACCAGGTTGGTTTCGTCCGAATCGGTGACGGCCAGCAATATGTCGCTTTGGGAAATTCCCGCCTCCCGAAGCACTTCCGGACTGCTGCCCGATCCTTCAAACACCTGGACGTCCAGTTGCTCCGAAACCCTTTTCAACGCCTTGGGATCTTTGTCTATGACGACCACGTCCTTGTTTTCTGTGGCCAAACGGCTCGCAATATGAAAGCCGACTTCCCCCGCGCCTACAATAAGGATCTTCACGCATTCCTCCCTGTTCCGGTTATGGTGAGTAAAGGGCTTTGTAGTACAGCTTTTGGGCGGGTGTCAATCCAAGACGCGCAATCCGGCGCACAGGCTAAAAAACAGGAGAAAGTAAAGCCAGTCGGTTTTTTGGGCGTGCAATCCGCGGGACGTGGGATTAGGGCCGAAATTCCGGGACACAAGGGCCAGGGTAAGGTCCTGAGCCCGGGTGAAGGTGCGCTCCATCAACGGGGGAACCAAACGGGTGATGCGATATACCGGATTTTTCCTGTTTTCCAGGCCGCGAGACCTTTGCGCCTCCTTGATGGAATCCGCCTCCTCCATGATGATGGGGATGAAACGCATCATCAACGTCAGCATCATGGCCGCCCGGGCGCCGTCCATGAACGGGATAGGCTTAAAATACCACCTGACCGCGGAAAAAACGCCGCTTGTCCGCGTGGCGCCCGTAAAAACCGCGCTGGCGATCAAAACCACGAACAAACGCCAACTGATAAGCAGGCCGTCTTCCAGTCCGTTGACCGAAAACCAGGGAATTGCGCCGTTAAAAACGGCCGGTCCCGGCGTGACGGCGCCGCGAACCAGAATGATTCCCACAAGAAAAAGGAGGAACACCTGGGCGTTTCGGATCATGGTAAAAGCGGGAACCTTGCCGGCGATCGCCGTGAAGGCTGCTATAAAAAACAGCCCCAAAGCGGCGTAAGGGCCGCATTGCACCGTGGCCAGGCTCAAAACGACAAGAGCCGCCAGCTTGAACCTGGGGTCCATCCTGTGAACGGCCGTGGCGCCCGGCGTGTAAACAAAAAGGTTTACTCCAGCCACGAATCGACCTCCCGGCCGAATAACGAGGCGCAGGGACGGCGCACGCCGAATTTTTCCAGGTCCGGGGTCGCCTCATCCAGAGAGCAATCCAGGGCCAGGCGTCCTTTGTCCATGACCAATATACGTCCGGCGTGGGCGGCGACCTTTTCAATATCATGAGTGGCCACGATGATGGTTTTGCCCAATCCGTGCAAATTCACCATTTGCTGCAGCACCTGCTTCACCCCCGGATAGTCCAGGTTGGAAAACGGCTCGTCAAACACGATCACCCGAGACTCCATGGCCAGCACGCCGGCAACCGCCGTCCGCTGTTTTTCCCCGCCGGAAAGCAAATAAGGCCGGCGGTCGCCCATATGGCCCATGCCCACGGCTTCCAAAGACGCCTTCACCCTTTTGTTGATCTCCTCCTCGGGAAGGCCCAGGTTTTCCGGGCCGAAAGCCACGTCGTCCGCCACGGTCTCCCCCACGATCTGGTTTCTCACATCGGAAAAAACCATCCCCACAACCTGGCGGGCTTGAACGGGGTTCTTTTTGGTGGAAACGCCGGCCACAAGCACCTCTCCTTCGGAAGGAAGGGACAAGGCGTTCATGTGCCGGAGAAGCGTGGTCTTGCCCGAACCGTTCTTTCCGCACAGGATGATGAACTCTCCCGGCGCCGCCCTGAAAGACACCCCGGACAAACCCATTATTCCTCCGGAAAAGGTATGGGAGACGTTTTTAAACTCAAGGACTGAGTCGGCCATGTTATTCATCCGATTTAAAGCGCCGCAGCATATTTCTGATTCCCACAATCAAAGAGGCGTTGGCGGCTATTTTTATAACGTCCCCTAAAAGAAAGGGCGCCATGCCCACCGCCCAGGCCTTTCCCCACGAAAAACCGGCCATGCTTTTTAATCGGGACACGCCGATGGCGTACACGAGCGCCGAACCCAGAACCATGGCGAGCACGTCATAAACCATGGCCTTGGTCACAGCTCCCGCCGCAGGATTGTGGTGATATTTTTTTCCCAGGCCGGAAATAAGCCCGATAAGAACGACCGCAGGCAGGTACGCAAAAAGATAGCCCCCGGTGGGCCCCATAAACTGCACCAGCCCGGCGCCGCCTCCGGAGAAAACCGGCATCCCCAATATGCCCGCCAACATATATATCCCCACGGAAGCCGCGCCCCACCAAGGCCCCAATATAAGCCCGGCCAGCATGACGAACATGTTCTGCAATACAATGGGCACTGGCCCAATGGGAATGGCGATGTAAGCGCCGACGGCCATCAGGGCCGCCATCAGAGCGCCCAGGACCATGTTCCGGATTTGCGTGAATGAAAAGGCGTTTTCTTCGCCGATATTTTCGTTCATCTTGAATAACCCTTTATTGCCTGCATAAAAATTGAGGCGCCTTAACTTTCCTGCGCCTCCCCCGACTGATAAAAGCAGTCCCCATGAAAAACCTCCTCCAACCTGCCGTCCGCCAACTCCACTATCAAAGATCCCTGGGAGTTTACATCCACGGCTCTGCCTTCCAGCACGTCCCGGGTAGTCTGAATCCTCACCGGACGGCCTATGGTGGAAGTATACTGCTTCCACTGCGCGATTACGTCTTCGTCCTTGTTCTTAAGACGTTCTTCCATAGAATCAAGAAAACCGGTCAGTATTTTCCTCCGGGGAAACTCCTGCCCCAGCAAGTCGCGGATGGAAACCGCATTAGGCTCCGCTTTGGAAGGATTGTTGTTGACGTTAACGCCGATTCCCAGATTCACGTATTGGACGAATTCATCCTGCGTCGCCATTTCCGACAGCATGCCGTTCAGCTTTTTCTCGCCCACCAGGATGTCGTTGGGCCACTTTACCGTTGCGTTGATGCCCGTCAAATTCCTGACCACCAGGGCCAGGCTGACGGAGGCTGTAAACAAGACTTTATAGACCTGGTTGATGGGAAAAGAAGGCCTTAGAATTACTGTGAAATATAGTCCCCCATCCTGAGAGTCCCATACCCGATTCAACCTTCCGCGTCCTTTTGTCTGCCTTTGCGCTACCACCGTGGTCATATGAGGGCAGTCGCTTTCCGCCAAGTCCCTGGCAATTGTCATGGTGGACGTTGCTTCTTCATAATAATGAATCAGCGGCGCCCTCTCTCCAAATTCCCAAGGGTACAAAAAATCCCCTTCGTCTTCCAGAGTATACCCTGTAGAACCCGCCGTGATGGAATAGCCCCGCTCCCGAAGTCCATTAATATGCTTATGCACGGACACGCGCGATACGCCCAGGTCCTGGCTGATTTTTTCTCCGGACAAGGGAGTTGTCGCCTCTTTTAACAAACCGACAATTTTTGCTTTCATAAAGATCCTCGTATAGGGCTGCAGGGTTCTTTTATTTGGGGCGCGGCCTTTTTCGTTAACCACTATGCTTATACCCATTAACGATTTAAAATGCAACTTGTGAAATATTTCTTTTGCCACAAGTTTTGTCAAAAAGGCGCCACAGTGATGAGCCATTTGTCCTGGCAAGCAGGATTATGCCCTGTTTTGCGGGATAAGAGGGCAAAGGAATTTTTTCACAATCGGAGCGGGCCCGGCAAAATACGCGAAAACACTTCATTTTAATTTTTTTTGAAAAAACCATCAGTTTTGGAATCGATTTTGCAAGTAAAAAAGGCGACAGCAGAAAGAGACAAAATCGGCTTCCCCCCTGGGCGCCCTTTCCACACAACCTTCAGCCGTAGAAGTGTTTTGGTTTTTGATGTTCTTTTTTTGTAATCCGCCTCTTTAGGCCTAACCCCCCGCACCGGGAAAGTGTTCGTAGGAAAGGATGACTATGAGAAACCTTGACTGCCCATACTACAACACATGCCTCACTAGCGCCGCCAAGCATAATCTTCCCGATTGGGACTGTGGTCCTTGCCCTAACAGGGATGTGAAGTGTGAAAGGGAAGAACCTGATATGGTCGCCTACCATATCTTATTGCGGGCGATTTTCGACCCTGAACAATATGCCATGTACCTGGGCTCCAAGCCCATGCACAAGCCCAGACAAAAAGCCGTTGCCAGTCAACAAATGGCGTCGATGTAGAAAAGCGCCGCCAATGGGATTCTTCCTGACGCTTGCCGGGCAAGCCAAAGGAAATCCCTACACCCTTCGTGTATATGTAGGTTCCCCGGGCTGCTGGGATGCAGCCCACATGAAGTTGTCCTGTATTATCCCGATGCCATCCACTTAAAATTGGTTGATTTTGGGGTGCAATATAGCAAGGGAGAGGTGCGCCTCGGCCTCGCCCCATATAACAAAACCCCGGACCTCTTGTTGTGTGGGACCCAACAGGCGTGTCGGGGTTTTGCTTAAAATGAAAACCCAATCCTCCGGGAGGCTGGAGGGATCTTGGCCTATTGTTCGAAGAGCCTGGCGGAAAACTTTGGGATTGATCGGGCGCCCTGCTTGGAGCCGTCGCAAGTGGCATAAAAAAGAAAAAGCCCCCGAAACCAGGCTGGGGGAACCAGTAACCTGCCTCGGGGGCTTCCCAAAAGGGGATGGGGACGGTCTGCGCTGTTAAGTTTGACACCGGATCAGGTTGGTAGCGCTTCCCGTTTTCCGAGTGCATAATAACCCTATTTTTTTATTTACGGCAATGAAACGCTTCACAGTGAATATAGGATAAAATTCACAAATAATACAGGCAATTCACAATAAGGGCAGCATATGCTGAACGAGATTCGCCGATGTTTTCCGCAAATTCATGGATAAAACCCGCGCAATGCCCTTCAACAGCTTGATCCCTATTTCAGGATTCTCCGTCACCACTCTATGAAACTGGCTTCTGGTCATGGTTATTAATTGACTTGGCTTGCGGGCTATAACGGTGGCCGAACGGGGAAAATCGTCTATAACCGCCATCTCTCCAATGGAGCTGCCTTGAGGCAGACTGGTAAGCTCGGCGAACTTGTCGCCCTCCAGGCATTTCACGACGGCCAACAGGCCTTCCGCCACAAAACAGACAAAATCGCCTTTGTCGCCCTCTCTAAAAACCGTTTCTCCCGCCTCGACGGTCAACAACAGGGTTTGCTTGGACACCGCCAACATTTGCTCGTGCGTCAAATCTTCAAACATGGGGATCACGGATAAACACGCTAAAATATCCTGACTTGCCATGCTGTTAAACCCTGCTCCAAAATCATTATTTTGCATTGCATTCGCCTCCTTGCCAAGCCATTGATGCAAAAGGCTTACCAGCCATGCAAAAAAAACAAACGATAAACGGCGGCCCGCCATGAAATCGGCCCAGGCTGCCCGACTTTTTCAATCTATTCTTAAGACACTTCTTCCCAATAGGCTTTAGCCCCCGCCCTCTGGAAGGCGGCGACCATTTTTTCCGCGGTTTCCCGGTTTACGCCCTTTTTCACCACGCGCGGCTTGCCCGAAAAAAAGCCCTCCACTTTGGAGACGTCCACCTTGTAGAGCTTGGCAATGCCCTGCTTTACCTCGTCCAGGGTTTTGCCCTCAATAAGCTCGCCTTTGTAAAGGACATTGTATGCAGACGGCGCAGGCGCGGGCTTTTCCAACGGAATCTCCAACTCCGCTTGAACAGGTTCAGGAGCGGCCTGAGCCGGGGCTGGGGCCGCCTCTTTTTCCTCTTTCACCGGTTTGCCTTCGGCGGCTTCTCTGCGTGCTTCAATGGCTTTGGCAGGCGCCTCGATCCCGCTGGGATCAAAGGTCAATTCCACGCCAAATCCCTTGCAGCCGGGGTTATGCCCCTTTGCAAAAGAGCCGGCGGAGGCATTAGTGAGTTCACCCAGATCCAAGGGCGTACCCGACTCGAAGCTCTCTTCCACCTTGCCGAGCAAGCCCTGAGTGTACTCGGTGGCCAAAGGGCCGCAGGTGTGGCAGTTCAGCCTGACGGCGCCAGACAAGAGCTTGAATATTTCCTGAGAATCCAAAAGAGCATAACGCCCTTTCAGTTCTTTGAAAAAGCCTTCCATGATCAATGGAATTTGCAACATGGGCGTGGTGATGGCGCTTTTAGCCCCCAAAGCCTTGACCACAAAGTCGTGCAGCGCCTCGTCGGAAAGCTCCTTGCCCATTTCTGCGTCCTTGCGTTTGGAGGCATCGTTGTTATCGTCGCCTTCCTTTCTATGCTCGTAGTCGGGAACGGCTTCCTGGCCCGCAATGGAGACAATCATCTCATCCGCCGCTTCAAAAAGATTATTGATGACGTCCAACTCCGGCCAAGTGGGAAAAATCTCGTTCCTGGCCAGAATATAAATATTCTTTCTGAATTTCTTTCTGGAATACGGGGCCAGACCCTGCCTTGCAGCGGCGTCCAGGTCCTCCTCCCTGTCAGGATTGAGCTGGGACCAAATGGAAAGGGCCGCCCCTAAAAAACTTTCCGGTTCGGCTTTCATGGTGGTCATGGGCATGTCCCCCACCATTTTCATGGTCGTGGAGTTGCGGTTCTCATTAAAAAACTCCTCAATAAAACGAACTTTCAGGCCCTGCCGGTATGCCAGGATTGCCTTTAGCGTCCGGGCGGCTTGCTTGCCCGGAACCGGCAGGCTGGACAGCGCCTCCATGGCGGAGTCCTGCACTTTGGGATCCTCCAACGCCGTGAGCAACGGCTCAAAAGCCTCTGCCTTTTTCATACGCCCCAAAGAAAGCGCAGCCTCCCGCCGCACTTTGGGCGTTATCCATATTTTCCACTTAGGCGGATTAAGATCGGCAATAAGTTTTTCCACATTGATCTTTTTATTGGCCATGACAAGTCACTCCTTGACTGGGAACCGTTATATGCAACCAACAGGACGTTGATCGGAGCTGTTAACCGGGAATGAATCGAAGTAATTCATAATCCTAAGCATAACATATGTCAATGAAATCAGCAAGAAAAGCCGATGTTTTACATAGGCCGGCCATGTGAATGACTTCACCCGAAGGATATGAAAACGTGCACCATCTCCTGCAAAAGGAAATCCGGACGGCGCAATCCATAATATTAACAAGGTTTATGCCTGCTTGAACAAGCAGGATCGACCCGGTTTAAAGTCAATCCTATTAACCGGCGTGGAAGCAAAGGAGCCCCAGGCGGGGGGTCCGCCTGGGGCTCGTTGAGTTAAAAGGGGTGAGGCAGGCCCCGGGGAAGCCCGTTAAAGGCTTCCCAAAGGCCTGTGTGTTTATTATTCGTCGTCTTCCGGGGTGATGCCCTTGCCTTCGATCACGAACAGGTCGTCGAACGGAGCAAAGACAGAATCGCCGAACACGTCCAGCTGCAGCACGTAAGGCCAGATCTCGTTGCCGATCACCGCCTGGTTCTGAGCAATGCCCTGGAAGTACCAGTCCGTGAACTGGTTCACGCCGTCCACAACTCCGCCCACGCCGGGAGCTGCGCCAGGCTCTTCGGAGTTGAACAGCACCAGGCCCGGGATTCTTTCGTCCGGGTACAGGGCGTACACGTCGCGGCCCTGGAGGTTGGCGGACAGCCAGCCGTCGTCCAGGCCTCCGGCCTCGATGAACAAGGCGCCGGTGACGTCCACGTCAATGGGCAGCTCAAAGACGCCGATGGTGCCGTTGGTGGCCTGCAGGTAAGCCCAGGGAGCCGAGATCACCGTGGTGGTGTCCACATCCAGGTTCAGGATGGATCCGCTGGTGATGATCCGGACCGTTTCGCTTCCCCTCACATCGCCCACAAATGCGTTGCCGTACACGTTGTCCAGCGGCGTGGGATCGATGTTTTCCAGGTACACGTTCCCGTTGTTCGGGTTGGGCGCCAGGCCATGGTCCGCCTTGACCACCACAAAGTCGATGTCCACCGGGTCGGGGTACGTGCCCAGGCCCTGCTGGATGAAGGTGATATTGCCGTCGCCCGTGGTCAGGCTGTTCACAACCACCCGGCTGTCGGCTTCGTTCCACAGGATGATGTCGCCGATCGTGGTGTCCGCCGTGATGAAGTCCGCCTCGGTTTCCAAGGGGGCGTTCATGCCGATGCCAAGGCCTGCGTTCAGGTCCATGGTCGTGGCCGTGATGTCGATGTCCAGGAGCGCATCCGGTTCCGCCTGCAGGTCGTCGATGAACCCGGCCGCCGTGATGCTCACCGTATCGCCCAGAGCCGTGATGCCGCCCGCGGCCGTTCCGATGAGGATGTCGCCGTTAGGCGTGGTGTTGGTGATGGTGATATTACCGTCGCCCGTGGCTGCTCCGCCGGCCGTGGCCAGTTCCACAGTCAGGTCCGTGGTTCCGGTGTAGCCTTCTTTGGAGTACTGGTCAAAGTTGATGTCTCCGGAGCCCGTGGTCAGGGACGTGATGGTCACCATGGCCGGGGTGGACGCTTCGTTGTCCAGGTCAATGGCGCCCGTCACCGTGTCCGCCGCGATGGTGTTGGTAATCTCCATCTCGATGGCTTCGGTATTGCCGATGCCGTCCACCGCGTTCAGGTCCACGTTGGCTGCGAAGATGTCCGCATCCAGTTCGTCGGTCACGTCGTTGATGGCGCCCGAGCCCGCCGCCGTGATGGTCACGTCGTTGCCGATGGCCGAGACCACGCCCAGGGTGATGTCGCCCTTGGTGTTGGTGATGGTGATGTCGCCGTTGTCGGTCCGGGCCAGGGTCACCAGCAAGTCGCCGGCGGCCGTGCTGTCGTAGTTGATGTCGCCCAAAGCCGTGGTCAGGCTGTTCACCGTCACAAAGCCCGTAGCGCTGTTGTTCAGGTCAATGGCGCCCGTATCCGTGTCCGCGTCCACCGAGGTGGTCGTGGCCAGGTTGATGGCCGCAGTGGCGCCGATGCCCGTGTCCGCATCCAGGTCCACGGTCGGCGTGGTGATCAGGGCGGAGCCGGTTCCGTCAATGAAGCCGTCCGAGTCGATGGTCACCGAGGTCAGGCCGGTCACCACGTCCACCCAGATGTCGCCGTTCGCGCCGTTCTGCACATACACGTCGTCCTGGCTGGTCACCCGGGTCAGGATGATGCTGTCGGTCTCATGGATGGTCACGTCGCCCACCGCCTGGATGTCCGCGGATTTCACCGTGGTGTCCACGTTGGCGTAGCCGGTGATGGCGCCACCCGCGTCGTTGTCAATGATCAGGGCGGAACCCGCTGCGATATCCGTGGTGGAGTCGCCGTCGTTCTGGACGCTGCCGTTGGGCAGGTGCAGGCTGACGTTCGAGCCCGCATCGATCTCGTTCACAATGATGTCCCCGGCGTTCAGCAGGGTCACGTCCACGCTCTTGCCGGCGTCAATGTCCCGGAGGGTCACGCCGTCGAACTCTTCGATGACCAC